>JBBSVG010000148.1:0-6642 GCA_038233775.1 Bacteroidota bacterium
AGCATGACTTCCTTGGCCAGACAACGCTTGCCGTCAACGGTCGGGACGAGCTTCTGCGAGACGACGCATGAGAGCACGTCGGCCAGCCGCAGCCGGACGCGCTCCTGCTCGATGGGCGGACATTCGCCGATGATCCGGTAGATGCTCTCGACCGCCGACGAGGTGTGCAGCGTCGAGAACGTCTTGTGGCCCGAGTCCGTCACCTCCAAACAAGCCAGAATCGTTTCCGGGTCGCGCATCTCGCCGACGACGATGATGTCGGGGTCTTGCCGCAGCGCCTCGATGGTCCCGTGCTTGAACGAGCGGGTGTCTTTGCCCACCTCGCGGTGCCGCAAGATGCAGCGGACCGGCTGGTGGATGTACTCGATGGGCGAGCCGATGATGACGATGTGCGAGTCAATCGACCGGTTGTTGGCGTCGATGATCGAGTCGAGCGTTGACGATTTGCCCGAGCCGGTGATCCCGGTAATCAGCGTCAGCCCGCGCTTCTCGTGGATCAGGCTCATCGAACGGAGCACGTTCGGGTGAAACTCGAGCGACTGGATCGGTCGGACTTGGGCGTTGATCGCTCTCGCGTTGAAGGCGAGGTTGCCCAGATCGAAATAGATGTCGCAGCGGAAGCGGAGGATGTTGTTCGGCAGCCCAATCGGCTCGCCCGGCAACGTGTACGACATATCGAGGTTCCGGTCCTCGACCATCGTCGTCCGCTGCCGCGACATGAGGAAGTTCTGGATCATCAGATCCGTCTCAGCGCGCGAGAACTGCCCACAGGTCGGGTCAGGGCGCTTGTTGCCCTGCGAGCGATACCAGATCAGCCCGCGCGATCCCTCGCCGCCGAAGTCGATGTCCGACGCCGACAGGCCCGGCATCCGGTAGAGCAGCGCCTCGAGCAGCAGCCGGAGCGGCTTGCGTTCCGCCTCGGTCTTGCCGTCGATCAGCCGGGCAATCGCCGACTGCCGGTCGACGCCGAGCAGCGACTCGGGCAGTTGCGCGTTCCAAGCGGCGAGCAGCGGCCGGGCGTGGGCCAGGAGCGTATCGAGCGACATGCGGGACGGAGATCAGGGAAGCCGACAGGTGGGGCGATGCGGCCGGAAACGTCGCGGGGTTGGCAGACGGTGGTCAATGCCTATACCAAGTCACCCCCGGTCCGACCGAAGATCGTCCCCAGCGACACCGGAACCCATCATCAGACGGGCGAGGGGCAACTTCACTCGACTTGCGACCGGTCCGGCCAACCTGAAATCGGGGCAAAAACCACCGGCCGACCCACCCGGCGGCGAAAATTCACCAAACCAGCGACCCGAGCCGAGCCGCCCTCGCCAGCGGCTCGGGAGTCCGCCCGTTGCCCGACGGTCGTCCGCTGCGAGGCCACGTTTCGGGTCGGAACACCGGACCGGCGCAAGGCGTTAGGCCTGCGAGACCCGTCGCCCGAAGCCGTTCGCAGCCGACCCGCCATGCCGCTCACCGATGCGTCGTTTGCGCCCCAGACTGACCAGCGGGCCGCGCTCCGCAAGGCAGCGCTTGACGGCTGGGTCGTCTTTCTGCACGACCGGGCGCCGACCGAACCGGTCCCGGATGAGTCGCGGCTGCCGGAGGCCCGGCAAGCGCTGCTCGGCTACGACGCGCTCGTCTTCAACGGCTATACTGGCTGGCTCGAGTACGGGTTCGCGCCGCAGGCCGAACTGACGGCTGACCCGGCGCTCGGCGCGCTGTTGGGCGAGATCGACCGGGCGACACTCTCACCCGAGGCGCGGGCGGCGCTCGATCATCTGCTGCAATTTAAGGCCGGACTCGACCGGCTCGTACGACTGCACCTCAATTGGCTGCACGGCACCGACTGACCGCGCCGCGCCTTCGCTCACCTGACAACGGACATCGACCCTCATGGACATCGGCTTTATCGGACTCGGCAAGATGGGCGGCAACATGGTCGAGCGGATTCACCGCGACAGCGACCACCGCGTCGTCGCCTACGACCGCTCGCCCGACGCGGTTCAGGCCGCCGTCGGACATGGCGCGACCGGCGTCGATTCGCTCCAAGCGTTGGTGTCGGCCATGACCGGCTCCCCCAAAGCGATCTGGCTGATGGTTCCGGCCGGCGACCCGGTCCAAGCGACCATCGAGGCGCTGATCCCGATGCTCTCGCCCGGCGACATCCTCATCGACGGCGGCAACTCGAACTTCCACGACACGCAGCGCCGCGCGGCTCAACTGAAAGAGCACGGGATGCACTTCGTCGATGCCGGGACATCGGGCGGCGTGTGGGGGTTAAAGGTCGGCTACTGCCAGATGATCGGGGCCGACCCGGAAGCGTTCGCCCACGTCGAGCCGATCTTCAAGGTGCTCGCCCCGCCGGACGGGTATCTGCACGTCGGGCCGCCGGGCGCCGGGCACTTCGTCAAGATGGTCCACAACGGGATCGAGTACGGGCTGATGCAGGCCTACGCGGAAGGGTTCGAGATCCTCCACGCCTCGACCAAGATGGGATTCGACTTCGACCTGCACCGGATCAGCCACCTGTGGAACCAGGGCTCGGTCGTCCGCTCGTGGCTGCTGGAGCTGGCCGAACTCGCCTTCGAGCAGGAAGGCAACGACGTCGCCGCGATCAAGGGATTCGTCAACGACTCGGGCGAGGGGCGCTGGACGATCCAAGCGGCCATCGACCTCGATGTCCCGGCGCCGGTCATCACGCTCTCGCTCTACCAGCGGTTCGTCTCGCGGCAGGGCGAGTCGTACGCCGCCAAAGTGCTGGCCGCGCTGCGCAACCAGTTCGGCGGCCACGCGGTCAAGCGCGAAGGCTGACCGACCCATCCGTTCCTCGCTCATCGCTCATCATCTATCGCTTCCCCTATGCCGCTGACCGAGACGAGCATCGACAACCCGCTGCGGAAGGGGCTGCGGATCACCCGCACCCCGGCGCCGTGCACCATGGTCATCTTCGGCGGAACCGGGGATCTGACCCACCGGAAGCTGATGCCAGCGCTCTACAACCTCGCGTTGGCGCACTTGCTCCCGGCCGAGTTCTCCATGTTCGGCTTCGCCCGCTCGGAGTTCGACGAGCAGGACTACCGCAACGACATGCGCGAGACGGTCGATAAGTTCTCGCGCACCGGTCCGGTCGAGCCAGCCGTGTGGGACACCTTTGCCCAGGGGCTGTTCTTCCAAGCAGGGTCGTTCGACGATCCGGCGGCGTACCAAGCGCTGAAAGAACGGCTGCTCCAGATCGAGGCCGAGCGCGGCACCGGCGGCAACCGGGTGTTTTATTTAGCCACGCCGCCGGAGTTCTACGGGCTGATCGTCGATCAATTGGGCGCGGCCGGGTTGTCGGAGAGCGACGGGTGGACCCGGATCATCATCGAGAAGCCGTTCGGTCGCGATCTCGACAGCGCTGTTGCGCTCAACCAACAGGTGTTCAAGGTCTTCGACGAGGACGAGGTTTACCGGATCGACCATTATCTGGGCAAGGAAACCGTCCAGAACATCCTCGTCTTCCGCTTCGCCAACGGGCTGTTCGAGCCGCTGTGGAATCGGGATACCGTCGATCACGTCCAGATCACCGTCGGCGAGACGGTCGGCGTCGAGACTCGGGGCGGGTATTACGAGACGAGCGGTGCGCTGCGCGATCTGGTGGCGAACCACATGCTGCAAGTCATGGCGCTGATCGCGATGGAACCGCCGGTCTCGTTCGACGCTGCTTCGATCCGCGACGAAAAGGTCAAGGTGCTGCACGCCATCCGGCCCATCGCCGCCGAGGAAGTCAACGAGCACACCGTTCGCGGTCAGTACGGACCGGGCATCATCGCCGGCAAGCCGGTGCCGGGCTACCGCCACGAACCGAAGGTCGCGCACGATTCGACGACCGAAACCTACGTCGCGATGCGGCTGATGCTCGACACCTGTCGCGGGCAGGGCGTCCCGTTCTACCTCCGCACCGGCAAGCGGCTGCCCAAGCGGGCGACCGAGATCGCGATCCAGTTCAAAGCCCCGCCGAAGGTGCTGTTCCACCGACACACGCCCGCCGAGCCGAACGTGCTGGCGATGAACATCCAGCCGGACGAAGGCATCTCGCTCCGCTTCACCGCCAAAGTGCCCGGCATGACGAACCAGATTCGCCCGGTCAGCATGGACTTCCGCTACGGAACCGCGTTCGGCGTGGAAGACCCGCCCGAAGCGTACGAGCGGCTGCTGCTCGATTGTATGCTCGGCGACGGGACGCTGTTCACCCGGAAAGACGAGACAGAAGCGGCTTGGACGCTGATGACGCCGATCCTCGACGGCTGGGCCGAGACGCCGCCGCCGCCGTTCCCGAACTACCAGTCAGGCACGTGGGGTCCGACGGCCGCCGATCAGTTCATCGCCCGAGACGGCCGCACCTGGCGCCGCCTGTAATCTCAAATGTCTAAAATCGGTGTGAAGGTGAAGCAAATCGACTTTCGTGGTGAGCCTGTCGAATCCATGAACGGAGCCAGCGCAGCCATCATTCACGCTCAGGGCAAGCGGACGCATTGCACGTTCGTTGCATAGAGTTAACACAATCCTCAGCCCCAAGTTGTCGCCATGATCGACACGTTCGCCCCGCCGGGGGCCACGCCCGTCCCGCTCGACCATATCGACTCGGCGTTGCGAGCGCTTTGGTGCAGCATCGAACCACAGACCACCGAGGCACCGCCGACCGGGCTGAACGATCCGGTGCCGTCGGTGACCCGCGCCGTCGCGCTCAATCTGGTCGTCTATGCGCCCGGTCCCAGAGCCGTCGACCGGGCGACGAAAGCCGCGCAGGAACTGGCGCTGGGCCACCCGTGCCGGACGATCATCCTCGATGTCACGGCGACCGACGACACCGGCGACGAGAGTCCGCTGGCGACAGCCGAGGTGCTCGCCCACTGCCAGCCCCGGCGGCCGGGCGAAAGCCGGATCTGCGCTGAACAATTAACGCTGCACCTGCACGGCGCCGTCGTCCCGCATCTGGACAAGATCGTCCTGCCGCTCTTGGTGCCGGACCTGAAGACGGTGCTCTGGTGGATGGGCAACGTTCCATTCGACGCCCCATTCTACGGGCCGCTCAGCCGACTGGTCGACCAAATGGTCGTCGATGGCACGACCTACGACGACGCCGAAGCGTTCCTCGTCCGGCTGGCGCACATGGTCATCTCCGGCGAGGGACCGGAGGTGCGCGGACTCGGCTGGGCGCGGCTGACGCCGTGGCGCCGACTCATCGCGCAGTTCTTCGACAGTGACCGCAACCGACCGTATCTCGACCGGATCGACCGCATTCACCTGCGGCACCACGACATGGACGACAACCCAGATCGGGTCGAGCCGCTGTTGCTCGTCGCGTGGCTGGCGAGTCGGCTCGACTGGAAGCCGACCGGCTCGGACGGCGACCGGTTTGGCTTCACCGCCCCCGATGGCCGCACGGTCGAGGTGCTCATCGAACCCATCGCCGAACCCGGTCGCCACGGGCTGACCTCGGTTGAACTGGCCGTCGGCGATGAGCGGAGGTTTCAGGTCGAGCGCTGGCAGGACGACACGTGCCTGCGGACTCGGGTCGAGGGCGGCGAGATGGCAGCCATCGAGCGGGTCACGACGGCGCCGCTCCGCGACGCAGCCGACCTGATCGGCGAGGAGCTTGAGATTCTACCGCGTGACCTCGGCCTCGAAGCCGCGCTCGTCCTGATTCCCGAGATGATCGGCGCCAAATGACCGCGATATTCGATCTGCATATCCAACCGACGGCCGATGCGGTGGTTTCGGACGCCGTCGCCCGCTTCGTCCAAGCCGCTGACCTTGCGATCCGCGAGCGCGGCCGGTTCAACGTCGCGCTCTCCGGCGGACGCACCGCGCTGGCGTTTCATCAACAACTCGCGACGACCGACGGGATCAGCTGGCCGAAGGTTCACATCTTCTTCGGCGACGAGCGCTGCGTCGGCCCGGAGCACGCCGACAGCAACTATGGCGCGGCGCGGGACAGTCTGTTGAGCAAGGTGCCGATCCCGGCCGACCAGATCCACCGGATGCGCGGTGAACTCGAGCCGGAGGAAGGCGCCGAGGGGTACGAGCGGACGATGCGCGACGCGCTCGGGCCGGACGGGCGGCTGGACCTGATCCTGCTCGGGATGGGCGGCGACGGCCACACCGGCTCGATTTTCCCCGGCTCTGACACGATGCACGCGACCGCGCCGGTCGTCGCCACGCCAGTCGCGACCCAGCCGCCGCACGTTCGGCGCCTGACGCTGACCTTCCCGGCGATGGCCGCCGCCCGCGCCCGATTGCTGCTCATCACCGGCGCCGACAAGGCCCATGCGCTGAACCGGGCGCTGACCGATCCTTCGGCCAACCTTCCCGTCCAGCGCCTCCCGGCCGACACGACCGTCGTGGCCGACAGAGCGGCAGCGAGCAAACTCAGCCGTTGAGCTTCGCCAGCCACGGGCGCCAGAACGGCGGGTGGCCGACCGCCAGCCAGTAGGTTACGCCGAGAATCAGCGAAATAAGCAGGAACCGGATCACCGGCCGATGCGGCAGCCGCAGCCAGACCATCGTCAGCAGCGTCAGCGCGATGGCGGCGACGAGAAACTCCAGCCCGAGCCGTTTCAGCTCGCCCAGCCCCAGCGGATCGTCGTCGAGCAGCAGCAGCAACAGCCC
>JBBSVG010000149.1:0-6641 GCA_038233775.1 Bacteroidota bacterium
GACGACCGCATCGACGGCGATGCCGCGACCCGACAGCAGAATCCCGGTCTGCCCGGTCCCGACGAACGTCGAACGAACGCCGCGAGCGACCAGACTCCTCTCCAAATTCAACAGCGCCGTCATCTTGCCGATGTTGCAATCGGCGCCGACGGTCAGCACGGTCGGCACGGTCCGCTGGCGATACGTCCCCTTCGAGACGACTTCCAGTTCCGGCGGACAGGCGCGCAGGTCGGTCATCTTTCGCCCGCGCTCGAACGCCAGCCGCGAGAGCGACGGGTTGCCGCAGAGCATCGTGTGCAGCCCGCTGACGATGTCGAGATCGGCCCTGAGCGCCCGCATCAGCAGCGCTTGCCAGCTTTCGGGCAGCCGCCCGCCGGTCGGCGCAATCCCGATCAGCAGCGTGTCGGGGCCGAGAGCCAACGCTTCGTCGAGCGTCGCGACGACGGGGACCGGACCGCCGTAGCCGAGCACGCTTTCGGCCGTCTTGCCCGCGTGGGTCGAGTCGAGAATGGCGACGACTTCGTCGGGCCGGTAGCGCAAGAGCGCGTTGCCGGTCTTGCTCGTCAGCGGCCCCAGTCGGCCTTCGGTTAGGATGACGTACTTCGGCATAGGCGGATCGACGGTTTGGGAAGTGGATTCAGCCGCGCGGGTGATGGGTCCGGTGGACTTCGCGAAGATAGGCCCGGTCGAGGTGGGTATAGATCTGCGTCGTCGTGATATCGGCGTGGCCGAGCATTTCCTGCACCGCTCGCAGGTCGGCGCCGCCCTCGATCAGATGGGTGGCGAACGAGTGCCGCAACGTGTGCGGGTGAACGTGTCGCTCGGCGTCGATCTCGGCGTCGGTTGCGGCGCGGCGAACGATCTCCCAGACCGCGTTGCGCGACAACGGCGTGCCGCGAAAGTTGAGGAACACGGCGTCTTTCGTCTTGGCGCGGTTGCGGACGAGTTTCGGTCGCCCTTCGTTCTGCCAGCGGGTGATCCACTCAATCGCCTGCCTGCCGACCGGCACCAACCGCTCTTTCGATCCTTTGCCCGTCACGCGAACGAAGCCGACCTCGAAAAACAGTTGCGCTTGGGTCAGGTCGATGGCCTCGCTGACCCGCAGCCCGGCGGCGTAGAGCAGCTCGAGCAGCGCCCGGTCGCGCAACCCGAGCGGCGTCCCGGCGTCCGGCGACTCGATCAGCCGCGCCACCTCGCCGGACGAGAGCACCGACGGCAGCCGTTTGGGCAGCTTCGGCGCGTCGATCAGTTCGGTCGGGTCGGCCGAGGCGAGCCCTTCATCGACCAGAAACCGGTGCAGTCCCCGAACGGCGGCCAAGTTGCGCGCCGTCGAGGCCGGGGCGAGGCCGAGATCGTAGAGCAAGCGGAGAAACCCGCGCACATGACTGTCGCTCACCTCGCCCGGCGCTGCGACCGCGTGCTCGGCCAGAAACCCGTCGTACCGGGCCAGATCGGCGGCGTAGGCGGCGAGCGTGTTCGGCGAGAGGTTCCGTTCGAGTTGCAGATGCGTCAGATACGCCGCCCGTCCAGAGGCCAGCGGCAACGGCGACGCGGGATCGGTCGTCACGGCCGTCACGGCTTTTTCGTCCGACTGCTGCGACCCGGCACGAACCCGACGGCGGCCCGGATGCTTCTCCCCCGGCGCTTTGGCTTCGACGGCTCGGGCGCCGGAGTCGATTCGACCGGCGGCACAGGCGCGGGCGTCGGCGCGGCGACCGGACGCGGCACCGCAAGATCGGCGACGCCTTTGGGGTCGAAGGCGCGGACGAGCCCGGCCTGCTCGAGCCGCAGTTCGGCGGCGTGGCTTGGCAGGTGCGTGTCGGCCGGGATCAGCGCGTCGGCGGCATCGTCGAACGGTTCGTCGTCCTCCTCGATCTCCCACGGACGCCGGTGGCTGCGCTCCGACTGGTGCGACCCACGGGCGGCGGCCTGGGCGAACGTCGTCCGGCGGCGGCGGTCGGGCGGATACGGGACGATTGCATTGGGGTCGATGGCGGCAGCAGCGGGCACCGGCTCGTCGGCCAAATCGCCGCCGGGCCGCCGGTCCTCGACAGGCACCATTGCACCCTCCGGCCCCTCGATCTTCTCCTGCCCCGGATACTTGATTCGGCTGTGATAGACGCCAACCAGCACGTTGAGGAACGACGATTTGATCCGCGACAGATCCTTCAGCGTCAGGTCGCAGTCGTCCAATTGCCCTTCCTCGAGCCGCGCCTCGATGATCGCGTCGATCATCCCCTCAATCCGCTCCGGAGTCGGCGTGGTCAGGCTCTTGCCAGCCGCCTCGACCCCGTCGGCGAGCATGACGATCCCTTGCTCACGGGTGCAGGGACGCGGTCCCGGATAGCGAAAATCGGCTTCCGGCAGCTTCTGTCCACCGGCCTGCTGCTGCGCTTTCGCGTAAAAATAGCTCATCAGCGAGGTGCCGTGGTGCGTCTGGATGAAATCGACGACGCGCTTGGGCAGGTGATGCTGGTCGGCGAGCACCTCGCCGTTCTTGACGTGCGAGACGATCACCAGACAGCTCATCGACGGGGTCAACCGGTCGTGCTTGTTGACCGCACCCATCTGGTTCTCGACAAAATACTCCGGCTTGACCATCTTGCCGACGTCGTGAAAATAGGCGCCGACTCGGGCAAGCAGGCTGTTGCCGCCAACCGCCTCGACGGCCGCTTCGGCCAGGTTCGCCACCTGCAACGAGTGGTGGAACGAGCCCGGCGCTCGCGCCTGCAACGCTTGCAAGAGCGGGTGTCTCAGGCTGGTCAACTCAACCAGCGTCAGGTCGGTCGAGATCCCGAAGGCGCGCTCGAACAGGTAGAGCAGCGGGTAGAACAGGAACGTGAGGGCGGCGTTGCCGAGGGCGTAGAGCAGATCGGTCCGCAGTTGGACCCACGTTCCGTCGCGAATCAGGCTCAGGCTGACCAGCGCAAACGCGTAGCCAGCAAAAACGACGGCGACCGAGACGAACAACTGGCTGCGCTGTTTGATGTCGCGCACGGTAAACACCGCCAGAATCCCGGCGAAGGCCGAGGCGACGAAGAGAGAGAAATCGTTGCCGCGCAGGGCCGCCACCAGCATCGCGGCGGCGATGGTCCCGTAGAAACCGACCCGCGAATCGAACAGGATCGTCAGCGTGATCGAGACGAGCGCCACCGGGATGACGAACGGACTGATCGCGTCGAAATGGACCGTTAAGGCGGTGATCAGGGCGACGCCCAAGAACAGCAACGCCATCAACAGCAAGATCGCGTTGTCGCTAAACAGCGCCGGGCGGAAGGTGTAGAGGTAGATGAAGAAGGTCGAGAGGATCAGCACCGTCAGCAGGAAGCGGCCGGCGATCAGTCGAGCCAGCCCGGTCAGCCCGGCCCGCTCTGCGGTGGCGCGGTAGAGCGAGCGGAGCTGCCGCTGCGTCTCGGCCGAGACGACATCGCCTTTGCGGACGATGATCTGCCCCTCGCGCACCAACCCGCGCTTCTCGCTCACCCGCTGCGCGGCCGTTTCCTGGCTCTCGGTGGTGGCGGCAAGATCGACATACAGAGTCGGCGCGAGCAGGTGCGCGGCCAATTGCTCGCCGATGGCGACGAGCCCGCTGTCGAGTCCGGCCGGGCGACCGAGCCGGGTGTGGACGGCGGCAAGCGCCTCGTCCGGGTCGAGCACCGTCGCCGTCGGCACGACCCGCTCCTCGGTCGGCGAGAGGCGCAAGCTGAGCACGTCGCCGGGGCCGACCAGTTCGCGCTTGGGTCGGTCGAGGATACCCTGTTGGGCCAGATCGAGCAGGATCGGCTCGAGCCGCGTTTGGATCGCCCGCAGCGGCGAGGCCGTCGGCGCCACGCCGCCCTGGAGCAGCCGCTGCAGCTCGGCGACCGAGAGCGGCGGCTGAATCTCGATCTGCAAGCGGGCGAACCCGACCGTGTCGAGCACGGCCGCGTCGGCTGGCGACGGGCTCGCCGTCGGGGTCGGCGCGGCAGCCGGGGCGGCGGGGAGCGGGGCGTGGACGGCGGCATCGGCGAACTGCCGCTGCAAGGTCAGCAGCGAGTCGATCCCGTTGAAATAGCCGTCGAGGACACGCTTGCGGACCGCACGGGCGGTCGTATCGGCCCGGATGACCGGCGCGACGGCGCTGCGTGCTTGGGCCTGCTGCGCCGTGATTTCCTCGGGATTCTTCAGCACCGGAAAGTTGAACGGCGCCGCCACGTCGGGATCGGCCCAGACCTGACCCACATTGACGGTCGTCGGCGAGCGGTCGCGGCTATACGGATAGAGGGCGCTCAGGGCCGAGGCCAGCACGAGCAGAATCGCGACTCGGATCGCCCGGCTGCGCTTGAACCCGTCGCTCATCTTCGTCGGCGGCCCCGGCACCGGCGAGAGGCCGCGCAGCGCGTCGGCGGCGCGGGCGCCCGGCGTTGAGGCGGTCGGTCGCAGCGAGAAGGTTCTCGCCGGTCGGCTCGACCGCAGAGCGCGCTTCACCCGGTCGAGCATCCGACGGTTGAGCGACAGGCGGGTCGCAGGCGGCGAAGGCGGGCGTGGAGAAGTCGGCATCGATAAGCTCTACCCCGGCGGATGCTCAACCGGGCGTGTCGGGGGCAACAGTCAACCCCGACAATATACGGCACGAGGCGGGATGAGAAGGCTGAATGAGGAGCGAGGAGCGATGGCAGAGAATTGCGGATTGCTGATCGCGGATTGATGAAACGGCGGCGCGGCGCGATGAAGAATTGCAGATTGATGATCGCGGATTGATGAAACGGCGGTTCGGCGCTGTTGCCGGATGACAGCAAATCTCCGTTCGTGGTGAGCCTGTCGAATCCACAAACGGAGCCGCCACCGCCGACCGCCTCCGTTGCCGTTTCTTGCCGTTGCCTTTTCTTGCCGTGAGCTGACAGCCGATAGCTGATGGCTCCCGTTGCCGTTTCTTGCCGTTAGCTGACGGCTGATAGCTGATAGCCGACAGCTTCCGTTGCCGTCAGTTCTCCGGTGCCAGCCGACCGACGAGCGTACCGACGGCCAGCACGATGGCGGCGCCGACGGCCGGATACCACGGCCAAGCCTTGAAGGTGAAGCCGACCACGTCGCGGCCCAGCAGCGCCGTGCTGATCGTCTGGCCGAAGATCAGCACCAGCATCACGGCCAGGGCGACGAAGAAGCCGACCAGCGCGCCGGTGCTGCCGACGGTCTTGTTGAGCATCCCGAGGGCGAACACGCCGAGCAAGCCGCCGTAGGTGAAACCGGCCACGCCGAGGGCAAACGTGATGACCGGGCCGGTCGTCCCGAGCGCCATGAAGCCGAGCGCCGAGCCGACCAGCACGATCCCCCACGCTGCCGAAACCAATCGCGACAAGCTCAGTTCGCGCTCGACGGTCATCGGGGCGACGCGCGGCTTGATCAGGTCGAGCGTCGTGCTCGAGGCCAGCGAGTTGACCGAACTCGACAGCGTGCTCATCGCGGCGGCAAACAGCGCAGCGATGATCAGACCACCGACGCCGGGCGGCATCCGCTCGATGATGAACTTGGCAAAAATCTCGTCGCCCCGATTCAGCCCCAACTCGGCTGGCGTCGCCGCGTGATAAAAGGCGTAGAGCAGCAGCCCAATCACCAGAAACAGCGCGAATTGCAGCACCACGACGATGCCGCTCAGCACGAGCGCTTTCTGGCTGCTCTTGACATCGTCGCAGGCGAGCAGCCGCTGGACGATCAGTTGGTCGGTTCCGTGCGAAGCGAGCGTGAAGATCGCGCCACCGACGACGCCGGTCAGCAGCGTGTACGGTTGGTCGATGAACTCGCGGAATGTGAGGTCGAACCCGGTGCGGATGATCTGGAACTTGCCCTCGGGTCCAGCCAGCGCAGCGACATCGTGCCAGCCACCGGGCAGCGAGCGAAGCACGATCAACCCAGCCAGCATCGCCCCGCCAACATACACGCCCATCTGCACAACATCCATCCAGACGACGGCCTTAATCCCGCCCAAATACGTGTAAATCAGCGTCACGATGCCCATGACGATGATCGAGACGACGTAGATCGTCGGGTCGGACATCCCGGCGAAGACGCCATTGCCTTTGAGAATCAGCGCCAGCGGGATCGCCGTGAGGAACAGCCGGACCCCGTCGGCGAGCAAGCGGGTGCCCATGAACGTCGTGCTGGTCACGGTCCGCATCCGCTGCCCGAACCGGTTGCCGATGAACTGGTAGGCCGTTTCAAGGTTGCCCCGGTAGTAGGCTGGCAGGAACCAGAGCGCGACGAAGACGCGGCCGATGGCGTAGCCGACCGTGACCTGCAAGAAGGTCAG
Organism: Bacteroidota bacterium; assembly: GCA_038233775.1. Taxonomy (GTDB): domain Bacteria; phylum Bacteroidota; class JBBSVG01; order JBBSVG01; family JBBSVG01; genus JBBSVG01. The sequence goes on from JBBSVG010000149.1 coordinate 6,287, forward strand.
GTTGCCGCCGTAGGCGACGGCCGGGATGCTCATGAACGTCAGCGTCGAGGTTTCGGTCGCCACGACCGAGAAGCAGACCGCCCACCACGGAATTCCGCCGCCGCCGCCGAAGTAATCTTTAGCGGAGGTCTGTTTCCCGGCGGCCAGAATCCCGAACACGGCCATGCCGACCAGATACACGACGACAACGACCAAGTCCAGCGTGTTGAACACCATGAAAGCTCTCTCTGGAAAGGACGACCGCGCCGGTGGGACGAGGAAAAAGGTCGGCGGCGGACAATCGGGGGGCGGGAAGGCTCACCAGTCGGCAGGTGAGCCGAGGCAGGTTCAGCAGGAAACGGCGGTGACTCAGAAC
>JBBSVG010000150.1:0-6620 GCA_038233775.1 Bacteroidota bacterium
CGGCGGTTGCCTCGGCGGTCGGCGCGTCTGACGGCTCCGCAGCGGTCGGCGCTCCCGACGTTGCCCGGCGGCGCGGTCGGCCCGCAGCGGCGGCGCTGGGAGCCTCTACGGCGACACCTGCCCGACGGCGCCGGGCTTCCCCTCGCTTACGCACGCTGTCCGGCTTCGCCGCCGGGTCAATCGGTCGGCCGACGGGCGGCACCTGCCAGCCGTTGAACGCATCGTCGGGCCGCACGCCAGCCCATCCCGCCGCGCCGCGTACGCCGCGAAGCTCCTTTCGGTCGAGCGCCGAGCGAATCGCCTTTCGACTGCAACCCTTTGCCACGGCTGCCGCCGAGACGGTAATCAAATCGGGCATGACGCATATTCTCCCGTCTGTGAAAGTTTGCCACCAGAGTTGGGAGAATATAACACAACTGTCCCCATTCCGCCCCGCTCTTTTCAGTTATTCCGACGATTCAGGCTCGCTTATCCCTATGACATCAATGGTAACAGGTGGCACTATATATGCCATGTATAAACACAGCGGCCGGAAGCGTTGGAGCGCCCCCGGCCGGATGCCTCCCCCCTCACCGTCCCACCCGGACAAGTTCAAGGATCAGCGCCATGTTCTACCGCATCAACTCTGCCGAGTTCGCCGCCGCCGCCGCCGATGCTCGCCGCCGCGCTCTCGACACCGCCCGTATCGCTGCCAGCAACAACGATGGCCGGACCGCTGGCAACGCCGCCGCGTGGTCCCGCTCTATCAGCCGCGCCGCCGCAGCGGTCGCAGCCGGGGCCGTGGTCATCGTCTCGACCGACGGCCGCGCCGCTGTTGGGAGCCGCACCCGGCCGGGCGTCGTGTACGAAGCGACGGCGACCCGCTGCCAGTGTGAAGCGTTCGCTGCCGGGAAGCCCTGCCACCACCGCGCCGCCGCGAAGATCGCTTCGCGCATCGCCACGGCACCGGCCGAGACGGACGCCGAGCGGGCCGCACGCTACGCCGAGACGAACCGCCGCGCCCTCGAAATCTTCGGCTGAACGAACCCACCCAACAGCGCCCCGGTGGTGTCGGCCGGGGCGCACCCGATACGGAGAACCGACCATGAACCCGAACCGCCGAGCAACCGCACGCCGAGCCGATCAACCGACGAACCGCGCCCGACGCGCCGCTCGTCAACGCCGCCGGGAAGTCAGCCCCAACGGTCGAGCCACGCGCTACGGCCTCACCATCGCCGGGGCTCTGGCTCTCGCCGCCGCGTCCCCAGCCTGACGGCTCAACTGGAAACCGTTACCACCCTGCCGGACACAACACCGCCGGTCGCGCCACTTTCCACGGCGGATTCCTTCACCAGCCGAAGCCGGTCGCCCCAAGATAACAGCGGCCGAGCCCGGCGAGAACGGAGAACACCCCATGTCTGCCCCGACCGTTGACCTGTTCAGCCTGACCGAGTTGACCGCCGTTCGCTTCTCGGGCGGCTTCACCTACGCTGCCGGTGGCCGTTACGACGGGCATCGTCTCATCCTCGACGGCAAGCCCGTCGCTTCCGAAAATTACCGGGCGGTGCTCCGCTGGGTCCGCTTCGTTGAGGCCGACCCCGAGCAGTTCACCGCCCGGCACGATGCGTTCGACCGCCTGTGCGAAACCGCCGAAGCGACCTGCGATCCGTCGGCCTTGCTCGACTTCGTCTGCCAACTGCCGGACTGAGCGCAGCGCCGAACGGCCGGCGATTGTGCATCCCATGTTTGTGCATCGAGCGGTCGGCGGTGTTACGTTCGCGCCCCGTTATGCATCCCATGGTTATGCATCGTCGGCCAGTTGAGCGGCGAACGGCTCGACGTAGAGGGACCGGCAAGACAGCGCCTCCTCGACCCCATCGGAGAGCCAACGCCGGATCTCGGGCCGCTCCCGTTCGAACCGGTCGAGCAGCGCGGCCGACTCCGCCTGCGACAGCCGGGCCGTCCATCGGGATGCGGTCGCCGGGTTGCTCAACTTCCACCCCTCGACCAGCTCGAGCCACACCGCGACAGGTCGGCCCGTCACGTCGGCCAGCGTTCGGGCGAACACATCGGCCAGGGTCAGCGGAAGCCCGAGCGGGCAAGCTCCGGCTCGGGGCGGCGCATCGGGCCACCGGCAGCGCTGCGAAAGTCGTTTCATCGGTCTCCTCGGCAGGGCGTAAGTGTCGGCCGTGGTCAGCGGCGCTGAACAGGGACGGCAAGCCATGTTTCTGTACGTCTGAAAACTCACCATCAGCGTCTGGGCACCGGTCCGCAAATCCCGCTCGCAGCGCCACACCCACCACGGCGCACCCTCAAACGTCACGTAAGCCATCTGTCGCAGGACAGGCGCCCTCGGGCTCAACGCCAGCGTGATTCGTCGCTCCGGCCGGACCTGTGTCCGATGTACCGGACACAGCCCGAACCAGCTCGGCGAAGTCGGCCAGCCGGATCAGCACCAGCGATTCACGGACGGCCACGCCGTCGGGATGGAACACCGCGCACGGCACCCGGTCGGGTTCGGCTGACGTGCATCCCCGTCGGCGGTGTTTCGCAGCTTGGCCAAGCGCGTTGCGACAGAACAGCGGCACCTGTCGGCCGTGCTTGACCTCGATCACCAGCGCCGCCCCGGCATCGGTCACGGCCTCAACGTCGGGGCATCCGGCTGGGTACGGGACACCGTATGTCAGCCCATCGGCGCCGATCCGTTCGCCGCCGAGTAACCGGGCGACATCTCGCTCGATCTGTTTCCACCTGGCTGTCGGCATCGGCTCTGGCTCCGTGCATGGGGTCCGCCATCGGCGGCGCAGTCAGGGGTTCATCGGCATCTCCCCCTAAAAAACCCGCCGTTGCCGTTGGCCTGTCGGGGCGGTTGTTCACCCGGATATTGCGCCTTGCCCGGCCGAGCCATGCGAGGTCCGGGCCTCTTTCCTGTAGACTCTACTTCTTCTTACCTCTCCTTCCACCCCCTATAACCGTACCACCTGAACGCCTATAACCGTACCACACGCACCCCCTGTAATCGTACCAAGCACCCCCTATAACCGTACCACACGCACCCCCTGTAATCGTACCAAGCACCCCCGGCGGATACGCTCATCTCGCCGCGTTCGTCAGCAGCCGCCGGGCCTGTTCCGCCAGCGCTTCCTGCTTGGCTTCCGTCTCACGGTCCCGGCGTTTTCTGCCTGTCTCGGGAAAATGGACGGTCGCCCGGACTTTCCCCGGCGGTCGCCCTCCGGTGAACCTGTCACGCTGCCATGCCCAGCAAGGCCAAGACACCCGGTAGAACGACGCACCGATTCCCGGTCCGCCCGACGCGCAATCGACGAACGGTGTTCCGATCATCACCGACCCGTCGGCCTGTTTCCATGTCGGCCGGTAGGTCAGCAGTTTGAGCGCATCGCCGAAGGTCTCGTTTGAAGTCAGGCCGGACAGCCGCTGTAGCTCCGACGTGCTCCGGCCGGCGACCGCTCGGGAGGTTTCCGACATCACCGGCTGCCCGTCGGCGTCAACCACCAAGCTCCCGAGTTGATCCCGCGCCGGTTCGACCCGAGAGAGTCCCAGCAGCGTTGCGTAAAGTGCTGCTGCCGAGTCGGGCCACATGAACCAATGTCCGCCCGAGAACACCGACGCGGGGAGCATAGCCATATCGGTCCCATTGACTGGCTTGGACAGTTGGTAGGTGTTGGACGTCCGGATCCGGCCGGTGATCGGTGCCCAGCTCACCCACCCGCCTGACCGCAGTGCAGCGAGCGCCCGCTGTACCGTATCCTCTCGCTCGATCCCGCAGATAGCCGCCAGCGTGGCGTGTGACGGGTTCGCGGTTGTCTTGCCGAGGGCATAGAGCCGAAGCGCTGCGTACACCTTCAGCGCGGAACGCACCGTCTTCCCGTCGGGGTGCTTGAGGTTCCACAGAAGCGCGATTGATCCCTTCTCCGTCTCGGTCCGGTCGATCCGCCAGAACCCGCGCGGCGGGATGCCGTCGAGGGCTCGCGCTGTCTGAACCGACCGGGCAAATTCCGTCCTTGTCGTTGGACCCGTCGTCTCTGGCATCGTTGCCCCGCTTCGTTGCGGCAGGGCCGAGGGGCATGTATCTTGGCCCAATCAGCCCGCCCGGTTGATGGTTGCCCCGTCTGTGCGCTCTGCCGAGAGTTGAGCACAGGCGGGGTTTTCGTTTGTGGCCGTCGCTGCCGTTCGACTTTTCCACCGCGCCGGGCTTTCCAGCTACAGGCAGAAGGGCTACAGGCAGGAAGAACTACAGGAGTGCGTGCGTCTGTCTATATGGGGCGCCACCGTTCATGCGTGAATATCGGCAGAAAGCGCCACCGTTCATGCGTGGACAACCGACCCGAGCGCCACCGTTCATGCGTGGACAACTCGGCACCGGTCGCCGTTATCCACCGCTGCCGGACGGACGCCACGGCGGCAATGCTCGGGCGACGTGCGGCGGCGACGGGTTGAGCCGAAGCCCTGCCGGTTCCACGGTGAAGCGGGCTTCGGGATAGACGACGGCGACGGCGCGCAGCTGAGCCAGAAGCGCCGCGCGGAACGCACGCTCCCGGCCATAGTCGGCGCCGAACTGAGCGGCGAGCGCTTCCCACGGCACCACCGTCGGCCGCGTCAGGTACGACAGACGCCACGACAGCCAGGCGTACAGGTCAAGCGCCAGCGGTGAACGCCGCAGCGCCCGCAGCGCCCGCAGGTCAACGGGGATCGGGTGCTCGATGCACTCGGCGAAGAACTCGGCGCGTAGCGTCAAGGTCGAACTCCACAGCGCCGGTTGATCGGGCCGCGCCGGTGTCCACCAAAGGTCAACACCGCTTGCCATGTCGAGCGAGAGCGCCGCGTGCCGCTCCGGCGTGGCGACCGTGCAGGTTATCCGGGCGGTGAAGGTGCGGCGGAGTTGATCCCGAACGCGGCGGATCGATCCCTCCCGGCCGCCGGTGGCCGTCATGCCGAGCGCCCGTAGAAACTCGGTCACGGTGCCGAGCCGGATCACCGGCTCACGGGTCCGCACCGCCTCGGTCACGGCATAGGCAACCAACAGCCGGGGCAACGATCCCCACGGCAGCCCGGCGGTCGCCAGTCGGCCCGACGGCTCGAGCCACTCGCCGGCGCGGATCAACAGCGACACCGACCCGTTGACCCGTCCCCACGTCGCCACGTCGCGGCCGGGATCTCGGTGCGGCAAGGTGGCCTGAACCAACGGGCGCGGAAGGAAGCCGAGCGCCCCGGCATCCCGCGCCGTCTCCCGCTCCATCTGGAGCGCTTCCTCGACCAATCGGTTCACGCTCTCCGGCTTCATCGGCGCCCCGCCTCGCAAGATGACATAAGGATGTTTATTGATTGCTCCCCATCTGAACCGCCAAAGCGACACCGGCAAGGCCGATCTGCTCGGCACCGTCCGTCCGTCGGTCGCTGAACCGCTGCAAATCGGCGACTGAGTTCGTTCTGTCGATTATCACGGTCGGCCCTCTCGGCCCCGATCCCCGTCCGCCCCTTCCGTCGTATCGCCTCGCTTTGGTCGGCCCGTAGCGCCGCCGCTGTCGGCCTCGGCGACCAGCCGGGCCACGGTGTCCCCCAACGTCGATTCCCAATCGACGGCCAACCGCTTCAGCCGCTTCACGTCGGCCGGGGTCATGTAGAGCACCGCCCGCACTCGCTCCGATCCGTCCCGATTGACGTACCCCCCGCCTCGGCTGCCGCCCCGGCTTGCCGGTCGTGTCGCACCTTTGACGCTTGCCATACTTTCGACACCCGTCGCACCTGTCGCACTCGTCACACCTGAACGGGCGCCCTGCCGGTTCTGCCTCGGTTGCGGCACCGTCGGGTCCATCAGCACCAGCGCCCCGGCCCGCTCGGTCGCCTCGCCGACGGCTATCAGGTGCCGGATCAGCTTCTCGGCCCCGGCTTCCTCGGTCGGTGCGTAGCCGACGCCCTGCCCGCGCCACTTGACTTGCCAGGCTGAACCCGGCCCGGCGCTCGGCCTGAACGTCACCCCTCGGTATCGGTTATCCGGCATCGGTCCCCCGTCGGCCTGTCGGCCCAGGCGTTGGCAGAGCCCAACGCCCCGTCAGCGCGTCGTCAACCTCGACCCACGGCCGAGCCTCGATCCAATCGTCGAACCGCTCGGCCCACCAGTCGGCGACCGAACCGGGCACCCGCTCGAAAGCGAGCGCGCCGTCGGCCGTCACCCGCGCAACGTCCCCGGCCTCGGCTACCAGCTCGGCCACGTCGGCCGGTCCGTCGGCGTGCATCGTGACCAGCCAGCCGAGCCAGATCCGGAACAGCCGATCAGCCCAGGCGACCGGCGCCGGATCGTCGGCGGGTCGGTATGCGAGCACGTCGCCGTCGGCGTCCCGCAGCGGTGCCTCCAGTCGGCCGAGCCGCAGCGGCTCCGCTTCTGTCCAGCCCTCAACCGCCGCAGCCTCGGCGGCTTCCCGGTCGGCCCGGTCGGTCGGCCGTTGCCGGTCGCGCTCGTCAACCATCGGCCCGGCTCCCGTCGGCGGTTGCCTCGGCGGTCGGCGCGTCTGACGGCTCCGCAGCGGTCGGCGCTCCCGACGTTGCCCGGCGGCGCGGTCGGCCCGCAGCGGCGGCGCTGGGAGCCTCTACGGCGACACCTGCCCGACGGCGCCGGGCTTCCC
>JBBSVG010000151.1:0-6619 GCA_038233775.1 Bacteroidota bacterium
CTGTCTGAAACCGCGTCCCATCCATCTGTCGAGCAGAACGCCCCGGCGCCGATGGCCCGTTCCGGCGCACCCGCCGACCGCTCTCCAGAAACCGCTTTTGATCGGCCCAATACCTGCATATATTAGCAGCGCCGCCGTCCCGCTGTCGCCAACCCGTTTTCGCTCTGCGCCCATGCCCAAGCCCGCCGCCCTTGCCCCGCCGCCGTCACTCGGTACGCTCGATCTGCGCCCCGGCGCCGCAGACACGCATTTCCTGTTCACCAACGACCGCTCGCTCGTCCGGCGGTTGCTCGCCGACCGAACCTGTCTCGCCGTCGTCAACCACTACCGCCACCACCGGCGCACGCTCGGTTACGACCTGCTCGTCGCGCCCGACCGGCTCGCGGTCGTCGAAGCGCTTGTGCTGCGGCCGGACTGATCGGTCGGCATGATTGGGCGACGGTCGCTGTTTGGCGAAAAATCGTCCTTTTCCCTGTTAACCGAGAGACAGTCATGCGACAGCACATCACCGAGGAAGAGTTCGAGCAACTCGTCGCCGAGGGGTTCAACGCGTTGCCGCAGGAGTTCCGCGACCGGATCGAGAACCTGTCGATTCGGATCGAGGAAGACCCGTCGCCCGAGACGCTGGCTTACATGGGCATCACGCCGCCGGGCACGCTGCTCGGGCTGTTCACTGGCGCCTCGATCAAGCACCGGGCGGCCGTGCTGATGCCGCATCTGCCCGACGCCGTCACGCTCTACCGGGGACCGATTCTCGATTCCGTCAAGACGATGGACGAGCTGCGCGAGCAGGTCTGCGAGGTGCTGTGGCATGAACTCGGCCACTACTTCGGGATGAACGAACGCGAGATCCGCGAAGCCCAAGGCCTGCCGTGGCCCGCCGAAGGCTACGCCCCAGACGCCTGATTTTCGCCATGCCCTACACCAAGATCCAGCACATTCCCGTTTTCGGCGAGCCGCTCGCCAACGCCGTCGAGCAGATGATCCGCTGCGCCCGAGACGCCGAACGCGCCGCGCTGATGGCCGATCATCATCTGGGCTACGCGGTTCCCATCGGCGGCGTCGTGGCCTACGACGGCCGGATCAGCCCGTCAGGCGTCGGCTACGACATCGCCTGCGGCAACAAGGCCGTCCGGCTCGACATGAGCGGTGCCGATCTGCGCCGCGACATCGGCACCGTGATGGACGATCTGTGGCGCGTGCTCTCCTTCGGCGTCGGCCGGACGAACGGCGAGCGGGTCGAGCACGAGTTGTTCAGCGACGACCCGGCCTGGGCGATCCCGGTCGCCGCCGGGCTGCGCGACATGGCCCGAACCCAGCTCGGGACCATCGGCAGCGGCAACCATTACGTCGATCTGTTCACCGACAAGGCCGACCGGGTCTGGGTCGGCGTTCACTTCGGCAGCCGGGGACTCGGGCACAAGCTCGCCACGCACTTCATCAAGGCGGGCGGCGGCAAGGACGGGATTCATGTGGACCCGGTCCTGCTCCGCACCGACACCGATCTCGGCCGCGAATACCTCGCCTGCATGTCGCTGGCCGGGCGCTACGCCTACGCCGGGCGCGATTGGGTGTGCGACCGCGTGGCTCGGCTGCTCGGCGCCGACATCGTCGATGAGGTCCATAATCACCACAACTTCGCGTGGGAGGAGGAGCACGACGGCCGCCTGCTCTGGGTCGTCCGCAAAGGCGCGACCCCGGCGTTTCCCGGCCAGCGCGGGTTCGTCGGCGGCTCGATGGGCGAGCCGTCGGTGATTCTCGAAGGCGTCGATTCGCCGGAGAGCCGGGCGGCGCTCCACTCGACCGTCCACGGCGCGGGTCGCGTCATGAGCCGAACCCAAGCCGCTGGCAAGGTCCGCTACAAGCACGGTCGGCGGGAGCGCGTTTCCGAAGGCGAGGTCAGTCCCGAGATGATGCGCAGTTGGGTCGAGGCCGCCGGGGTCGAGCTACGCGGCGCCGGACTCGACGAATCGCCGCACTGCTACAAGCGGCTCGACGACGTGCTCGTCCACCATCAGCCGACCATCCGCATCCTCCACCGACTGAAGCCGGTTGGCGTCGCGATGGCTGGGGAAGATGAATTCGACCCGTTCAGGGATTAACTTGGGCGGCGCTCCGCCCCCCGATCCTCTGTCCGTGCCCGATCCCATGATTCTCTGCCGCGTCACCGGCACCCACGTCGCCCCGGCGAAGCACCCGCTGCTCGTGGGTCACAAATATCTGATCGTCGAGCCGATCCGGCTGCCCGGCGGCGACCTGTCGGGCGGCGTCGATTTCTTAGCCATCGACACGGTCGATGCAGGCGTCGGCGACACGGTGCTCGTCGTCCAGGAAGGCTCCGTTGTGGCCGATCTGTTCGGTCGCCCCGATATCCCTGCCCATACCGTCATTTTGGCCGTCGTCGACGGCTATCATCTGGAGTGAGCGCCGGGCAGCGCTGAAGCACCGAAGGCCCCGGCGACAAACCGGGGCCTTCGGTGGGTTCGGGGCAGGCGGTGAGGCCCGCCCCGGTGCGCGTCTTACTGGTTGTTCGGCATCGGCATCGGGCTGTTCGGATCGCCGTAGATCTGCGTCCCGCCGTCGATGGTCTTGATCGCGTCCTTGTTGAGGATCTGGAACTCGACCCGACGGTTCTGCGCCCGACCGAAGGCGGTCGCGTTGGTCGCCAGCGGCCGATCTTCGCCGTAGGAGACAACCTGGAACCGACCCGCGTCGAGGCGGAAGTTCTGCGTCAGGTAGCTGACGGCGCTCTGGGCGCGACGCTGACCGAGCGCCTGGTTGTACTCCTGCGAGCCGATTGCGTCGGTGTGACCGCGAATCTCGACCCGGACGTTCGGGTTGTCCTCCATGAACTTGCCGATGTTGTTCAACAGCGACACGTCCTGCGGCTTGATGTCGGTCTGATTGAAGTCGTAGTTGACATCGGACAGGATGACGACGCCGCCGGAAGCGAACGAGGTTTCCTTCTTCTCGCAACCGTACTGATCGACCTCGACGCCCTGCGGTGTGTTCGGGCAGCGGTCGATCCCGTCATAGACCCCGTCACCGTCGGCGTCCTGCGGGCAACCACGCGCATCGACCACGGCACCGGCCGGGGTGTTCGGGCACTGGTCGATCCCATCATAAACGCCGTCCGCGTCCGAATCGAGCGGACAACCAGTGGCATCGACGATGGCGCCAGCCGGGGTGTTCGGGCAACGGTCGATCTTGTCCTGCACGCCGTCGCCGTCGGTGTCGCGATAGACCTCGCCGGTCGGATCGTCGTACAACTTCAAGCTGAGCGAGCCGTTGAGGTAAACCATGTACTTGTCGGCCCGGACGGCGTCATAATCGACGTGCGGCAGCCCGACGCGAGAATCGGCCGCCTCGTTGTTGCGCTTGATCGACGTGTGGCGCCGGTAGAGGTACGGATCGGCCGCCCGACCCTTGTAGTTGGCCGCAATCGCCGCCACGCCCGGCGCATACACGCCCGGCCGCTGGGTCGCATCCTCGGGACGGGCAAACGCCGCAAACGGGTCGGCCAGCGGGATGTTGTCACCGATCTTGAAGGCGACGCCGCCGGTGACCGAGATCGGTCCGGCCGTCAGCCGCAACCCCGGCGTGATCGTCAGGTAGTTCTTGCTGATCTGCCCGAAGTAGTTGCCAATGTTGCCGAAGTCGAACTCATCGTCCGAGAAACCCTGCAGCGAATCGACCTCGACCTGGCTGTTCAGTTCGCCGAACAGTTCGACCGTGAAGCGCTCGTTCGAGATCGCTTTGGCCCGCAGCGCAACGCCGAGCAGGGCCATGTCGGTCGTCTGCAGGTCGTTAAAGGTGTAGCCGGTGTTCAGGTCGAGCAGGACGTGGAACGCGTCGGGGTTGCCGATGCGGACCGTCTGCAAGAGGGTGAACTTGAAGTCGTTGCTGATTCGGGTGTAGTCGTACAGGTTCTTCCACAACTGCTGGCTGGCCGAGCCGAAGGTGTAGTCGAACTTGCCGCCCAACTGGTAGGGCGACGACGGCGAGATCAGCGGGAAGCGGATCTTCAAACCGGCGTTGAGCGAACCCAGACCGCTCTGAGTCGTGTTCGGGTCGGTTGCGTACAGCCCCGGCAGGTTGAGGAAGGCGTTCTTTTCCCGAGCGAAGCCGAACAGTGCGCCGTAAACCTCGAGGTTCCGCACAATCGTCCAAGTGGCCGATGCGCCGAAGACGACCGGCGTCTCGGTGCCGCCGCCATAGGGATAGGTCCGCTTGCCGAACATCACCGTCGGTGAGATGCTGACCCAGCCGCCCTCGACCGTCTCGGCCGAGTACGTCTGCAACGCGCCGCTGCCGCCCATGATGGAGCCGGTCGGCACCGTCTTCTCCTGGGCCACGGCCAATCCCTGCAGCCCTGCGATCAATCCCGCAGCGCCAAGCGCCCCGGTCAGGCTCCGAGACAGCCGTCTCATTTTTCGCATATCCTGCCTCCCTCTTGTCGTCCTCTGAAATAGCCCGGCCGCTATTAACCCGACCCCGGCACCGCCCCGCAGCCATCAACTCCCGAAACACCGTGGGAGCAGCGTGTGAGACCCATCACCACCGCGAAACATCGTGTCCGCGCCCATCGTTCGCCCGCGCCGGTGACTTGTTCAGACCGGCCGGAACAAAGACCAGGACGACAAAAGCGGCGGGAACAGGGCGAAAACAGCGACGCGAAGAGATCAGGCGAGAGCAGTCGGCGGATTCAGCGGCCGGATGGCGCGCAAACCCGATGCCACCAACCAGCGATCTAACCGGCAACCGCTCAGATTCTCAGTGAATCGGCTCGGCCCCGAGCTCGTCGATCAGCAGCCGGAGGATCGGATCGGCCTGAATCAGCTGCCGCAACTGCTCTCTCGGGTCGCGCACCGAGCGGACGGACTGCGGGGCGTCGCCATTGTCATCGGCCGATTCGGGCGCGATGAACGTGCAGGCCAGCCGGTGCCCGAAGACCGACAGCGCGGCGGTCGAGACGACCTCGCGGTTCCGCGTCAGTTGCTCGGCATCGAACGAGGTGGCACAGACGACCTCCAGCGCCCGGTCGTTCAGCCCCACCGGACGTGCTTGTTCGAGCAGCGAGGCGAGTCCGTGCCGCTCAGTCCGAAGCTGCCGGGTCAGATCGCCCCAGCGCGCTTTCAATTCCGGCAACGCCAGCGGCGCGACCCGGACTGGCGGCGCCGAGCGCTGCGCGTCCAGATGCCGGGCAACCGGACCGTCGAGCGCCGAGCCGAGATCGAGCACCGGACGGTCGGACTGTGCTCGGTCGTGCAGCGCGTTGCTCCCCTGCCCCGGCACGCGGACCGGACGGCGCATTGCTTCGGTCGGGTCTGCAACCCGAACCGACTCAGCTCGGGCCGGTGCGGTCGGGATGGGCTCGTCGGTCGGGTAGCGGAGCGCGTCGGTCGGCGGCAGCGGGCGCGGTGACGGCTGGGGATCGAGCCGCAGCGCCGGTCGGTCGGCCGAGCGGTCCGTCTGCCGGTCGGGCAACTCAGCCGGACGGATCGGCAGCGCGGACTCAGGTTCGCGCACCGCACCGACGGTCGGGCGAGCAGCGCTCTGCGGAATCGGGGTCGGCTCGGCGGGACGCGGTCGAGTCGGAGCAATCGGCGCGGCGGGAAGGCCGGTCCGCAGCCCGTCGAGTTGGGCCAGCAGCGCCCGCAGATCGACGGTCCGCTCCATCCCGATCAAGTTGAGCAGCAGCAGTTCGAGCTTTAGTCGCGGCTGGGCGCTGCGCTTGATCTCGGCCTCGCACGTCGTCACCAGATGCAACTGCCGGAGCAGATCGCCCTCGGCGAAGGCGGCAGCCTCGGCCAAATAGCGGTCGCGGTAGATCTGTGCCGCCTCGATCAGCTCGCCCTTGCCGAGCGTCGCGGCGACCAAAAAGTTCCGCAGATGCTCGGCCAGCCCGAGCAGAAATTCTTGCAGATCGTAGCCGCGAGCGACGATGGCCTCGACGGTCAGCAGCCCGCCGCCGGTGTCGCGGGCGCGAATCAGATCGGTGACGGTGAAGAACAGATCCTGATCGACCAGGTTCAGCGCATCCGTCACGGCGCCGACCTGAATGTTGAATCCGCAGAACGCAACCACCTGATCGAGTACGCTTTGGGCGTCGCGCATGGCGCCGTCGCCTTTCTTGGCGATCAAGACCAGCGACGGTTCGTCGATCTGGATCCCCTCGGCCGCACAGATCGTCCGCAGTCGGCTGATGATTTCATCGACCGAGATGCGGCGGAAGTCGAACCGTTGGCAGCGCGACAGGATCGTCGGCAACACCTTGTGCGGCTCGGTCGTGGCGAAGATGAAGACGACGTGCGGCGGCGGTTCTTCGAGCGTCTTCAACAGGGCGTTGAAGGCCTCCTTCGTCAGCATGTGGACTTCGTCGATGATATAGACTTTTTTGCGGCCTCGCTGCGGCGGATAGCGCACACCGTCGCGGAGGTTGCGAATCTCGTCCACGCCGCGGTTGGAGGCGCCGTCAATCTCGAAGGCATCGACGAACAGGGACGGGCATACGCGCCGGACGATCCGCTCTTGCCGCAGCTGCAGCCGCTCGCCCGGGAGCGCAACGCAGGCGCAGCGGTGCGGGGCATGTTCACCGACATAGCCGTGTTCGGCGATC
>JBBSVG010000152.1:0-6618 GCA_038233775.1 Bacteroidota bacterium
CCGCCCGTCGGTCGCGTCGGCCGAGCCGTAGAGGATGGCGGCGCCTTCGGACAGGCCGACCCACAGGTTGCCGCCCCGGTCGGCGGTCAGCGCGGTGAACTTCGGCGTCGGCGGCAGGCCGCTGTTCGAGGTCGCATCGGTCCCGACAACGCGCCAGCCGTCGTCCGTGTGGTCAGCCGGGGTGCCCTTCTGATCGAGGACGATCAGCGCTTGGGCCGAGCCGATGAACCACGTTTGGCCGGCGCCATCGACCGTCACTTGACCCGGTTGCTGGCCGCTGTAAGTCGAGTGGGCGCGGGCGTCCTGCGCGGTGAACACCTGCCAGCCGTCCGTGCTGCCGGAGGCCGGGATGCGGTGAACGAGCGGGTCGCCGAAGCCGCGCAGCACCGTCGCCCAGAGGTTGCCGTCGGCGTCGGTCGCAATGCCTTGGATCGGGACGTAGTTCGAATCGTTCGACCCGAACTGCGTCTGGACCCCAGTAAACGGCGAGTTCTTCGGGACGAGCAGGTTCGTCACCCGCTCGCTTGCCCCGTCGATTCGGGCGACGCCGTAGCCGAAATCGCCGATCCACGTCGTCCCGTCGGAACCGGAAGCGACGAGTTTCCACGTGTTGTGGACGCGGCCGAGCGGATCGCGTGGCAGCCCAGCCGAGTCGGCGACCGTGTTGTACGAGCGCCACTGTCGGGTCGTCGGGTCGAGCCGATAGAAACCGAGACCGTTCGAGCCAGCAGCGGCCCAGAGCCGACCGCGCGTATCGACGGAAAGCGCGGCGAAGCTGTTGTCGGCCGGACCCGGCGGTGTGGTCACGGTCCACGGCGCGTCGGCTGGGGCGGCGAGGGCGCGCGACCAGAGGCCGCGACCGGCCGTTGAGGCGACGAGCGAATCGCCGCGAATGGCAAGGGAGGTGAACGGCGCGTTGGCAGGCGATGGGGGCGCGAGGAAGGCGCCATCGACCGTCACGACTCGGGTGATGCCACCGCCGGGCGCGCTGATGACCGAGACGGGTCGGCCGGAACCGGGGGCGAGCAGCTTGGCGACAGGCACTTGCAGCGGCGTCGCTTGCCAAGCGCTGCCCGTCCAGCGGAACAGCCCGATGGTCGTCCCAACGAGCGGTCGGCCGGTCGATTCGTCCAGCGAGAGGGCCGTCGGCACGCCGCGCAGCCCGGCGGCGGCGACGGTCCACGAGCCCGGTGCGTTGAGGTTGATCGACTCGCGGTTGGCGTGGGCCACGCCCGAGGCGGTGGCGATCCACCAATCGGTCGCGTCGGCGACGGCCCCGACGACTCGGGCGCGGGGGAGCGAGCCGAAGCCGGTCGCGGTCGCCTCGAAGGTCAGCGAACGGGCGTTGACGATGCTCAGACCGTAGTCGCCATAGACCAGTATCCGCTCACCCGAGGCAGCGAACCCGTTGATCGCCCGGCTCTCGGTCCCCGTCAGCGGCGCTTGGGCGATGGCTGCGAGCGCTCGCCAAGAGCCCGAGGTGCGGTTGTAGAGATCGAGCCGACCGTCGCGGTAACCGATCCAGATCTGATCGAGCGCCGGTTGCCGACCGATGGCGGTCGCGTCAAGCCCGGTCAGCCCGTTGAGGTTATCGAATCGGCCAAAGGTGCCATTTTTCAGGCGAAACGCGCCGCCGGAGGTCGCCGCCCACAGCTCGTCGGCGCCGACCGAGACGACGGCCGCAACGGTTCGCTGACCGGTGTAGGTCGTCCAGCCGACCGAGTTGGATTGGGCGGCGGCAACAGCCGGAAACAGGGCGACGAGGGCGAGAAGACAGCGACGGATCACGGGGCGGGGCTCGGGTGAAAGGCGGCGGAGACCCGAGCACCGAACAAGGCGTGGGCCAAGCGCCGCCCTCAGCCGTCCGCCCGCAACCGACCGAACAGGCTGACCATCTCGATGGCCGTCATCGCAGCTTCCCAGCCGTTGTTGCCCGCTTTGGTCCCGGCCCGCTCGATGGCCTGCTCGATGGTGTCGGTCGTCAGCACGCCGAAAGCGATGGGCAGCGACTCGGCCAAGCTGACGTGGGCGATCCCTTTGGCGACCTCGCCGGCGACGTAATCGAAGTGCGGCGTCGAGCCACGAATGACGGCGCCCAAGCAGATGATCCCGTCGAACTTCCCCGTCCGGGCGACCTGTTGGGCGACCATCGGGATCTCGTAGGCGCCGGGGCAGCGATAGAGCGTCGGCTCGGCGCCGTCGTGTCGCCGGATGCAGTCGAGCGCGCCGTCGACCAGATGGCCGGTGATGAAATCGTTGAACCGGGCGGCGATGATCGCCAGCCGCTGGTCTCGGGCGCTGAGCGTCCCCTCGAACGTCGTCATGGAAGCCAAGAAAAGGGTTGATGGAAGGCGGAAGCGGCCCGGCGCCCGGCAACATCGTGCCGAGCCGACGCCCCGAGCGGCGCCTCAGCCGACCTGCAACCGGCGGCGCATCCCGGCCAGCGCCGTCACGGGCAGGCCGTAGCGGCCGAATGCGTCCTCGTCGCGGCTGCGGCTGCCGTGGAAATCGCTGCCGCCGGTTTCGAGCAAACAATACGCATCGACCACGCCGCGATAGAACCGCGTCCGCTCCGGCGAGTGCGACGGGTGGACCGTCTCGATCCCGTCGAGTCCGGCCCGGATCAACTCGAGCAGCACGGGTTCCGGGATCGAGCGGCCCGGATGCGCCAGAAACGAGAGCCCGCCCGCTTCGGCGACCAACCGGATGGCGCCGGTCGGGTCGAGCCGGTGGACCGGTTCGTAGGCCGGGGCGCCGGAAGCCAAGTAGCGAGCGAACGCTTCGTCGTGCGAGCCGACGTGACCGGCGGCGATGAGGGCCGCCGCGATGTGCGGCCGGCCGACCGAGCCACCGCCGCTCCGGCGCTGGATCTCGGTCAGTTCGACAGGTGCGCCGAGGGCGCTTAGCTTCGCCACGATCCGCTCGGCGCGCTCGATTCGGGCGGTCCGCTCGCGGGCCAGATGGGCGACGAGCGACGGGTGTTCGGGCTCGACGAACAGCCCGAGCATGTGCAACTCGACCGGTCCGGCGGCGACCGACAACTCAACGCCGGCGATGATCTCGATCCCGACCGGTTCGGCAGCGGCTCGGGCCGGGGCGACGCCGCCGGTGTGGTCGTGGTCGGTGATCGCCAACGCCCGCAGCCCGACCGAGTGGGCCTTGCGGACCAGTTCGGTCGGGCTGAGCAGCCCGTCACTCATCGTGGTGTGACTGTGCAGATCGACAAGACCAGCGGGCGGCGGCGGGGAGCGGAGGGCACTCAACAGTACTGATCTTTGAACTTCTGGAAATCGAGGATAATCAACTTCGGCCCGTCGCGCTCGATCATCCCTTCGCGACCGAACGCCTGCAAGACGCGGCTGATCGTCTCGCGAGATGTGCCGGCCATGTTCGCCATGTCCTGTTGCAGCGGCAGCGCGTCGATCTCAACCCGACCGCGCTTGATCCGGCCGATATCCTGCGCCAGCCGCAGCAGCACAGCGGCGACCTTGCCGGTGGCGTCCTCGAGCGACAGGCTCTTGATCTGCTCGTCGGCTTTGCGGAGTCGAGCGGCCAGTTCGCGCAAGAGCGCCAACGAGACGACCGGCTGCCGAACGAGAATGTCGAGGAAATCGCCGCTGGAGAGGACCATCACCTCGCCCTCGCTCATCCCGACGACGTTCGCCGAGCGTTGCAGCCCGTCGAGCACGGCAATCTCGCCGAAGAAATCGCCCTCGCCGAGCATCCCGAGGATCACCTCGCGACCGTCGTCGGACAGCGACGAGATCTTGACTTGACCGCGTGAGATGATGTAAACCGCCGCCGCCGGGTCGTTCTCAGTCAGGATGACGGTGTCCTTGCGAAACGGACGCGCCTGCGTTCGGGAGAAGACCAGCTTCAGCTCGGCATCGTCCAGATCGGCGAACATCGAGGTCTGCCCGAGCACCTCGAGCGGGTTGGGCGTCGCGCGGTCTTGGGTCATGGGGTCAGAGTCTGAGAGAAGAAGAGGTTGGGAGCCACCAATATAAACCGCCCGACCGGCATTTCAACCGACCGGGCGGGTTCATCGGCGGCGGTTCAGTCGCGCAGCAGGAGGAAGGCGAGCGTGGCGAACGAGAGTTCCATCCCGACAATCGAGCCGGTGGCGAACCGGTCGGCGCGGTGGGTGGCGTCGAGCGCGGTCGGGTCGCCGGTGGCGAGGTGCTCGTCGTAGCGGGCGTCGGCGCGGAGCTTGAAAACGGCGGCCGAGACGCCCGTCGCAACGGTCATCGCGGCGGCGGTGTAGATCCACCCCCGGTTGATGTGCGACGCCGGCGCTCGCCACGGCACGGCGGAAACGGCGCGGGTGGCGTCGGCCGCACCGCGCAACGGTTCGCGAATCGTCACGGCGCCGGTCGCGTCGGGCGCGGGCCACGGCATCGTGCGGGTTTCGTAGCCGCCCAGCCGAACCGTCATCGAGCCGACCAGCGGCGTGCGCCGGGTCAGCCGCAGCGGCGTGGTGCCGAGCGAGACGGCCGAATCGGCGCTCGTCGTGACTTCCGCCCCGAACGGCGTCGTCTCGACCGTATAGATGTAGGCGAAACGAGCGTCAACGGTCGTGTCGGTGCGGGCCGGGAGCGTCAGCGTCCAGCGCTGCGACGGCTGGCCCCAGCGGTCGGCGGCAGGCGCGGCGACGGTGATCCGGTGCGTCACGCCCGGCGCGAGCGTTAGCGTCTGCGGCAGTCGGCCGACCTCGACGGAGTCGAGCCGGACCGTTGCGCCCGACAGGTTGCTCGTGACGCGCACGGTCGCCGTGGAATCGGCGGTCGTCTGGGCGACAGCCGGCGCGGCGAGCATCAGCAGCACCAGCGTCGTCTCAGCGGGACGCAGCCGGCCCGTCCATCGTGAAGCCATAGACATATTTATCCTCCGACGCGATCACCACCGTTCCGCGAGCCACCGCAGGCGCGGTCTTGACCCGACCTTTCAACTCCGTCTCCCAGCCGACCACACCGGTCGTCGCCGAGAGCGCGACGAACTGTTTGGACAGCGAGCCGACATACACCCAATCGCCGACGACCGCCGCCGGGGCGACAATCGGCCCCTTCGCCGTCCACGTCCACAGCACGTCGCCGCTGGTCGTGTTCAGGGCGCGGAACCGGCCGTCGCTGGTGCCGACGTAGAGCCGGTTCACGGTCGTGTCGAGCGACGCTTGGGCCGGAATCGGCTTCTTCAGCGCTGCCCGCCACTGTTCGGTGCCATCGACGAGCGACAGCGCGTGCATCGTCCCGCGCTCGGTGCCGATGTAGATCGCGCCGCCGCCGACGGTCGGCGTGGCCCGCGTCGGCCCGTCGAGTGCGTGGCGCCAGCGCTCTTTGCCGGTTTCGAGGTCGAAGGCCAGCGCGATGCCCGCGTCGGTGGCGCAGACGATCAAGCCAGCGGCGGCCGATGGTGAGGCGTGGGTCGGGCCGGGCAATTTGGCTTTCCACGCGACCGCGCCGCCGGGCAGATCGACGGCGACGAGTTCGCCCTCAAGCGTCGTGACATAGCCGCGTTGGCCGACGATCAGCGGCGTCGATTCGACCGCGCCGATGTCCAGCTTGAACAGTTGCCGACCCTCGGTCACGTCGTAGCCGGTCAGCGTCGAGGCGCGGCCTTCTTCAGAGTTCGGGATGAGCAGAAACGAGCCGCTCAGCGCTGGCGACGACTCGACCGAGCGACCGAACTTCCGGTAGCCGACCCCTTCGCCGTCTTTCAACCGAACGACGTGGACTTCGCCCTGCATCGTGCCGACAAACACGAGGTCATCGACGATGATCGGTGAGCCGCGACCGGTCATCGCCGGGGCGGTGTAGGTCCACGACAGCCGCAAGGGCGGCGTCGGGCCACCGGTCGCGACGAGGAACGTGTGGCCGGGATCGCCGCCGAGCGCGGTCCAGTCGCCGGGCGCCGGGCGAATCGGTTGGCCGAGTTGCAGCACTTCGCAGCCGGCCAGCGAGACGGCAAGCGCGGCGAGGGCGAGAAAACGGGGCGTCGTCATCAGAAGTCCCACCCGAAGAAGAACTGCGTGAACCAGTCGCGCTCGACGGTCCGCAGATTGTCGCGCAACCGGCGACCGACATCGTAGCGCAGGACGAACGCCCCGGCGAAGTTCATCCGCACGCCGAACCCGGTCGAGCCGACGAGTTCGTTGCGCCGGACGCGCTGCTTCTGGTTGCTCGCGTAGAAGATTCGGTCCTTGTACGCGCCCGTATCGTAGCCGCCGCCCGCGTCGAAGAACAGCGCCCCGCGAATCCCGCCGAAGCCGATCCCGCCGAACGGGAACTTGATCCCGAGCGCGTCGATCAGCGGGAAGCGCAGTTCGTGGCTCGTCAGCCAGATCATGTTGCCGCGAATGTCCGTCCGGCCGAAGCCGCGAATGTCCCACGAGCCGCCCGCGTAGAACCGTCGCGCTTCCTTGCCCTCGTTGAGGTAGCCGGTCAGCCGCGAGGCGAACGTTGACCACTTGGTCAAGCGGAAGTAATTCCGCCCGTCAGCGATGGCCGTATAATAGTTGACATTATTCGACTTGACATCGCTGGTGAAGCCGACGGTCAGGTTCAACCGCCGACCGTCGAGTGGCCCGGTCGGACCATACAGCGCGTTGTCATAGACGTAACC
>JBBSVG010000153.1:0-6600 GCA_038233775.1 Bacteroidota bacterium
CAACCCCGCACCCGCCACCGCTCGCCGCAACCGATTCTCGCCCACGTTCACCTCGTTGAAGTTGGTCCACGCCCCGTGTCTCAGTCGGGTACAACCGAACCGACCGCCTCGGGGTTCAGTCGAGGCGGTCGGAAACGACAAAGGCGGTGATGCAGCGACCGGTCAGGCGGCCGATTCGTCGATCTCGTCCTGATCGCCGATGGTCACCTCGTTGGTTGCGTCGCGCTCGGTGATCGTGGCCCGGTTGCGGAGCAACTCGAACACCTGCCGACTGAGGAGCTGATCCTCCAGCCCGACCCGGTTGCGCGGGTTCTGATAGAAGCTCCGCATCCGCTCCGGGTCGAGGTTCATCTCGGTCGCCTGCTGAACGATCAGCGCATCGACGGACTCGTCGGTCGCGGTCAGCCCCTCGGTCTGGGCGATTTTGTCGCGCAGCAGCATCCACTTGGCCCGGTTCTCGGCCAACTGGCGGTTCGCATCGCGGAACGCCTTCTCGTCGAAGTCCGCCGGCAGCTTGCCGTCCTTGCCCTGCCGCTTGACGTCTTCGAGAAACGAGTCGAGCATCGCGTTGGTCAGCGCACTCGGGACGACGAACGGGTGCAGCTCGACGACTTGGCTGGCGAGCCGGTCGTCGATCATCTCGTCGGAGCGCTGGCCGAATTGCTTCGAGAGCTGGGCGCCGATGTCGTCGCGCAGCGCATCGAGCGTGACGAACTGGCCGCCGGAGACCTGATCGGCGAACGTATCGTCGACCTCGGGCAGCTCGAGTCGCTCGACCTTCGTTACGGTCAGTTGAAAGATGTCGCGGTTGCCCTCGTCGTCGAGCACCTCGGCCCCGTCGGACCGCTTGAAGGTCAGATCGACCGTCCGCAGCTCGCCGACCGTCGCGCCGATCAGCGCTTCGCGGAGCAGCGGGTTGAGCTTATCGCCAGCGAGGTTGATCCGCTGGCCGGGATAGACCTGTCCATCGACCGGTTGGCCGTCGGCGTTGAGCCGGACGAGGTCGCACGTCACGGTCCCGTGCTCGTCGGCGGGCTGGTCGGTCTCGACCAACTGCCCCCGGCTGCGGCGCAGGTTCTCGAGCGCTTCATCGACCTGTACATCGGTCACATTCAGCGTCAACCGCTCGGCGGTCAGCCCCGACAGATCGGCCAGTTCGATGACCGGCGGCACCTCGTAGCGGACCTTAAAGGTGTACGGCTGGTCGGGCTGGTAGCTCATATCGACCAAGCTCGGCGAGCCGATGATGGGCAGTTGCTGCTCGATGGCCTGCTGGCGGAAAACCCGGTCGGCGACGCGCTCGAGCGCGGCGAACTCGACCTCGCGACCGTAGAGCTTCTTGACCATCGCGATGGGCGCCTTGCCCGGCCGAAACCCTTTGATCGAGACCTTCTGCTGCTGCGCCCGATAGGCTTGGTCGAAATGCGGCTTCAGCTCGGCGTACTCGAGCACGACCGTCATCTCCCGCTCGACGGGGGTCAATTCCTGAATATCTACCTGCACCGTTCGGACCTCAACTTTAGGGAACAGAAACACACGCCACCGGCTGCTCTGCCGGAGGGGAAACGAACTTCGGTTGCACAAAATCGGTGCGAGAGAGGGGACTCGAACCCCTACGGGCTTTCGCCCAACAGCTCCTAAGGCTGCCGTGACTACCAATTCCACCACTCTCGCAGCAGCGTTCGGCACAGTCGGACCGCAAAGATAGGCAGAAAGCGGGCGCATCGGGCCGCTTTCGGTTGGACGGGTGTTTGCCCAAAGCTGGCCGGGCGAACCATCCGCCGCCCGAGCGGTGTTTCGATGACGATCCCCGATGACGCAGCCTGAGAGGCGACCGATGGAATTCCGCTATTCTGAATGGCAGGCCCGGCACGAGCACGGCCAATCGACGTTCGACAAGTTGCTCGACGTGTTCAAGCAACTGCTGATGTACACCCAGGGCGACCCGCGCGAGGCGCTCAACTGGATGACGCAGTTGGACAAGAAGTACGGCCTGACCTCCGAAGAAATGGGGATGGGCGACTTCATCGAGCGGCTCAAGCGCGAGGGCTATTTAAAAGACGACGAGCCGGGCGAGGTGCTGCACCTGACCGGCAAGATGGGCAAAACGCTGCGTCAGGACGCGCTGAACGAGATCTTCACCTCGCTCCGAAAGAGCGGCGGAGGACAGCACCGCTCGCCGGTCACCGGTCGCGGCGACGAACGCTTGCCGGAGCTTCGCAGCTACCAGTTCGGCGATCCGGTGACGCACATCGACGGGATGGCTTCGCTCACCAACGCGCTGACGCACTCGTCGCTCGACGACATTCGGCTGACCGAGGACGACTTCCGCGTCTATGAAAGCGAGCACCTGACCTCGTGCGCGACGGTGTTGATGATCGACGTCTCGCACTCGATGATCCTCTACGGCGAGGACCGGTTCACGCCGGCGAAAAAGGTCGCGATGGCGCTGTCGGAGCTGATCCTGACGCGCTACCCGAAAGACACGCTCGACATTCTGCTCTTCGGCGACGACGCGTGGAAGGTCGAGGTCAAGGATCTGCCGACGATGGCCGTCGGTCCGTACCACACCAACACGAAGGCCGGACTCGGCCTCGCGCGGCAGATTCTGCGGCGGCGAAAGAACGTCAACAAGCAGGTGTTCATGATCACCGACGGCAAACCGTCCGCGATCTACGAAGGCGCCAAGCTGTATAAAAACTCGTTCGGACTCGACCGAAAGATCGTCAACAAGACGCTCGACGAGGCCGTCATGTGTCGCCGCGAGGGGATCGAGGTGACGACGTTCATGGTGACGAGCGACCCGTACCTGCAAGGCTTCGTTCAGGAGCTGACCGAGGCGAACCAGGGTCGTGCCTACTACTCGAACCTAAGCGATTTGGGCGAGTACATCTTCGTCGATTACATCCGCAACCGGCGCAAAAACGTCCGCTGAACCCGACGCGACCGGCCGTTGCGTGCCGCTGCCCGTCCCAGACCCTGATCCATGCGTTTCCATTTGAACCGACGCCTCGCCGCGACCTTTGCCCTCTGCCTGCTGTTTCTAATCGGCGCGCTGACCTCCGATGCCGGGGCGCAGACCCGACGGCACCGCTCGACCCGGTCGAAGCCAACCCGACGGACGACCCGGCGACCGGCCGCCAAACCGACCCCGGCGCCCGTTCTGTCGCTGGTGCTCGCGCCGGAAGTGCCGCGCGTCGGCGGGACGATGTTCGTCTCGATTGCACTGCCCGGCGGCAAGCTGCCGCGCTCGGCCGTGATAACGTTCGACGGGACCGCCGTGCCGACCTACCGCAGCACGTCGGGCTTCCGCGCCGCCGTTCCGCTCGGGCTCGAGAGCGACGACGGCACGCACCCGTTGGTCGTCACGGCGACCGACAGCAGCGGGAAGGTCCACACCGTTCGGCGCAGCGTCACCGTGCTCCGCGCGATCACCGGCACGGCCGAGACGATCCGGCGGCCAGCGGCGAAGTACGCGCGGCTGTCGGAGCGTGAGCGGGTCGTCGCCGACCAGAAAGCGACGCTGGCGAAGCTCCGCGTCCGCACGCCGGAGCAGCTCTGGCGGGGCAACTTTCAGCCGCCGATCCAGCCGAACAAGTCGCAAGGCTTCGGCGCCGAGCGGTTGTACCAGAAGATCGGCGACCCGGAAGCCGTCAAGGGCGACACCAGCCGCGACGACAGTCGGCACCACAAGGGCGTCGATTACGCGGCGCCGGCCGGCTCGGCGGCCCACGCCGTCGCCAGCGGAATCGTCATCGACGTGCACCGCTACATCCTGACCGGAACGACCGTGCTCGTCAACCACGGGCAAGGCATCGCCACGCTGTACGCGCACCTCGACACGGCCAAAGTCCGGGTCGGCGACCGGGTTCGGGTTGGGCAGACCGTTGGATTGGTCGGCCAGACCGGGCTATCGACGGGTCCGCACCTGCACCTCGGGCTCTACATCGGCGGCGAGGCGGTCGATCCCCGGCCGTGGTTCTCGCTGCCATCGTTCATGAAAACCAGTCCGGCCCCGGTTCAAGCGGCCGTCGCACCGTCATCCGGCGAGCTCGGGACGGCGGCGGCGTTCACCGCTGTCTTGCGCGACCGGCTGGCCCAGCGCGGCCTCCGGGCCACCGTGTTGAGCCAGAAAACCGACGCTGGCGCGACCGATCTCGTTGTCCGGTTCCAGAGCGCCGGTGACTCGGCGGCGTTCGGTCGGGCGGCGTATGTCGCCGTCCACGAGGCCGCCGATCTGCTGCAAACCGCGACGTTCCCGTCCAGACAGTTGCGGATCGAGGCCGCCGGTTTCGGCTACGCGGCCACGCTGCCGACCGCCGAAGCGAAGCGGCTCTCGGGCGACGAAGCCGCGCTCGACAAGGCTGTGACGTTCGACCCGAGCGGTCGCTGATCCGCTGTTTTTCACGATCTTTTAACTTAGTGAGCGTTTCCATGGCAGGTCAACCGACCGCGAGCACCCTCGGGCAGTTGAAGGCGAGCGGCTACACGTCGCGCACGGTGAAGGAAGAGATGCGGCAGAACCTGACGCGCAAGCTCCGCTCGGGCGAGAAGGTGTTTCCCGGCATTCTCGGCTACGAACGAACCGTCATCCCGGAGATCCAGAACGCGATCTTGTCGCAGCACGACATGCTGCTCTTGGGGCTGCGCGGACAGGCCAAGACGCGGCTGATCCGGGCGATGACCGATTTTCTCGACGAGTACACGCCGGTCGTCGCTGGCGGACCGCTGAATGACGACCCGCTGGCGCCGGTCAGCCGACAGGCCCGCGATCTGGTGGCGCAGTTGGGCGACAGCACGCCGATCCGCTGGCTGCACCGCTCCGAGCGCTACGGCGAGAAACTCGCCACGCCGGATGTGACGATTGCCGACCTGATCGGCGACGTGGACCCGATCAAGGCGGCCAACCTGCGGCTCTCTTACGACGACGAAGGCGTGATCCATTACGGGATCATCCCGCGCTCGAACCGGGGCATCTTTGCGATCAACGAACTGCCTGATCTGCAACCGCGCATCCAAGTCGGCCTGCTGAACATCATGCAGGAGAAGGACATCCAGATTCGCGGCTTCAACGTGCGGATTCCGCTCGATGTCGTCATTGTTTACACGGCCAACCCGGAGGATTACACCAACCGGGGCAACATCATCACGCCGCTGAAAGACCGGATCGACTCGCAAATCCTGACGCATTACCCGAAAACCGTCGAGGTCGGGATCGAGATTACCCGGCAAGAAGCGTACACCGACCGGACCGCTGGCGTGACGGTTCGGCTGCCGCATTTCTTCCGCGAGATCGTCGAGACGGCCGCGTTCGAGGCGAGAAAGAGCGAGTTCGTCGATCAGAAATCCGGCGTCTCGGCCCGGTTGACGATCACGGCGATGGAGAATCTGGTCAGCCAAGCCGAGCGGCGGGCGTTGGTCAACAACGAGTCTGAAACGACCGTCCGGCTCGCCGATCTGCCGTATCTGGCGACCGCGATCACCGGCAAGGTCGAGTTGGTGTACGAGGGCGAGCAGGAAGGGCCGCAGAAAATCGCCACCGTCATCGTCGGCAAAGCGGTGAACACGGTGTTTAAGCAGTATTTTTCCGATCCAAGTCGGTATCGGTCGGGCGCGAAGGACAACCCGTACGCGGAAGTGCTCGGCTGGTTCGGCGGCGGTCGCCATCTCGATCTGGTCGGCGAGATGAGCAACGCGGCTTATGCAAAAGCGCTCGATCAGGTGACCGGTCTGCGCGCACTCGTCGAGCGGACGATGCCGACGGCCGATGCCGGTGAGCGGGCCGCCGCGATGGAGTTCGTCTTGGAAGGGCTGCACCAGAACTCGTTGCTCGGCAAGGACGATCTGGAGGGCAACCGCTCGTTTACCGACATGCTGGGGACGATGCTCTCATCGCTCGGCCGGTCCGAGAGCGGCGGCAGCAACCGACCGGGTCGCTCGGAACGCTGACCCAATCGCCACACCGGGCGCCCGCACTGTCGGGTGCCCGTCCCGCCACAAATTCCCCGATTTTCACGACATGACCCTCTCCCCTCGTCGCCGCATCGCAGCGGCGCCGCTCGCGGCATTGCCGCTGCTGATCCTCGCCGCCTGCGGTGGGTCCGGTTCAACCACGACGACCGTCGCCGGGATCGACACCGCCGTTCCGCTCGGTGGCCGACTGACCGTCGCTTCGTGGAACGTCGAGAACCTGTTCGATACGGCCGACGATCCGGGCACCGACGACAGCGAGTGGCTGGCTGGCGCAGCAGGCAACTGGACGGAGGAGCGGCTCGGGGCGAAGATCCACAGCTTGGCCGAGGTAATCCGGCAGATGAATGCCGGACGCGGACCCGACGTGCTCGGCGTGGTCGAGGTCGAGAACGCCGCCGTCGTCCGTCGACTGGCCGATTCGCTACAGACGCTCGGCCCGTTCGGCATCGTCCACCGCGACTCGCCCGACGAGCGCGGGATCGACGTGGCGCTGATCTACCGCTCCGACCGGCTGACGCCGTCGAGCATCGCCGTCCGCCGGGTCGCCATCGACAACCCGACCCGCGACGTGCTCGGCGTCGAGTTCACCGTCAAGGGCGGCGCCGACCCGGTGTACGCCGTCGTCAA
>JBBSVG010000154.1:0-6566 GCA_038233775.1 Bacteroidota bacterium
ACGTTCCACGGCCACGAGGAAGCCGGTGCCCGAATGGTGAAAGGACTATTTCGTCGGCTGAAACTGCCGATGGAGCGGCTGGCGTATGTCGAGAAGCTGGTTCGGCTGCACCTCCGGCCGGTTGCCTTGACGAACGAGGCCGTGACCGACTCGGCCGTTCGGCGGCTGCTGTTCGACGCTGGTGACGAGATCGACGACCTGATGACGCTCTGCCGGGCCGACATCACCTCGCGCAACGCGGCCCGAGTCGCGAAGATCCTGCGCGGCTATGAATATGTCGCCGAGCGGTTGGCCGAGGTCGAGGCGGCCGACCGGATTCGCGCTTGGCGCCCGCCCATCGACGGGGCCGAGATCATGCAGATCGCCGGGATCGAACCGGGCCGCGAGGTCGGCCGCTTGAAGCATCTGATCGAGGACGCCGTGCTCGACGGCCTGATCCCGAACGACGCCGACGCCGCCCGCGCCTACCTCCGCACCTTGCTCTGACCGTTTTTCCGGCGGTGGGAAGCAAAACACGCCCGGTGCGGTCCAACCGGGTCTGCGGTGCAACACCGCGACGCAAAAATCCCCGGCGCTGCAACCTGAGACGGGTTGCCCGCGTCTAAGCTCGATAACCGCGCCCCTCTGCCCTTCCCCGGCGCGTTCCCGATGGCTCTGGAAACACTCGCTCATGGCCCGCTTCCGCTCTGCCTTCCTGACCTGTCTGACCCTCGGCACCCTGACCGGGACCGCTGCGGCGCAGCAGCCGTTCCGTGAGCCGAACCATCCCGGTCGGCCGACCGATGCGGCGGCGGCGCTCCCGCCCGGTCGCACGCTGACGTTGCAGGACGCGGTTCGGATCGCGCTTGACCAGAACCCGAACGTCCGCACGGCGCGGAACAACATCAACTCCGCCCGGATCGCCCGTCGCGCCGCGACCGCCGCGTTCCTGCCGAGCCTGAACGCCAACGCCAGCGCCAACCAGGTCTACGACCGAGGTCCGAAGCGACTCGGCATCGACCCGATCACCAACCGGCCGACCTACTCGGACACCGACTTGCAGTTCGATGGGTCGCGCTCGTACAACTACAGCCTCTCGTCGAGTGTGAACCTGTTCAACGGGTTCAGCGACATGACGCTGCTCAAGCAGACGCAATCGGGGCTGGCGCAGGCCGAGCAGTCGCTCGACCGGACGGAGCAGAGCACGATCTTCAGCGTCACGAGCGCGTTTTTACAAGTCGTGCTCAACGAGCAGCTGCTAGACATCTCCAACGAGCAGTTGGGCTCGTCGCAGCTCCAGTTCAAGCGGATTCAGGGTCTCGTCGGCGCGGGCAGCCGACCGATCACCGACCAGTATCAGCAGGAAGCGACCGTCGCCGGCGACGAGTTGAAGGTCGTCGATTCCGACAACAACGTCCGGCTGGCCCGTGCGAAGCTGTTGCAGGTGCTGAACCTCGATCCGACGGTGGACTACACCTTTACGATCCCGCAGGTGGCCGAGCTGACCGCCGCCATGCCGGCCGGGGCACCGATGAGCGAGTCGTCGATCAACGAGATGGCGCAGATCGCGCTGCGCGGTCGGCCCGACGTGCTCTCGCTCGAGGCGCAGATTCGGTCGGCCGAGAGCCAGCTCATCATCGCGAAGTCGCAGTTCTACCCGTCGCTGAACCTGAACTCGTCGTTCGCCTCCGGGGCCAGCTCGTCGAGCCGAACCCAGGTGATCAACGGCCAACTCAGCACCGGAGCCACCAGCATCACCGACCAGTTGTTCAAGGACAACATCCGCTTCTCGTTCGGCCTCAGCCTGAGCGTCCCGATCTTCAGCAACCTGCGGACGACACAGCAGGTGGTGCTCCAGCAGACGCAGTTGAGCAACCTGAAGCTACAGATGGAGACGTTGTTGCAGCAGGTTCGGCTGGAGTTGAAGCAGTCGTCGCTGGATTACGTCGCCGCGCAGAAGCGGGTCGATGCGACCAATGCGCAGTTGACCGCCGCGCAGCGGGCCTATGAAGCGGCCACCGCCCGCTACGAGGCCGGTGCCGGGACGTACACCGAACAAGCGACCGCTCGGGCAACCTTCCAGACGGCGCAGAGCCAGAAGGCGCAGGCGCTCTACCAGCTCATCTTCCAGCGCGGCGCGCTCGACTTCTACCTCGGTCGCCTCTCGCCGAACCTCGGCCTGCTCTCGACGACCGCGCCGACCGGCGGTGTCGCACCGACACGCACGACGGCGCCGATCAACCCAGCAGCGGTCAACCCGTCGGGCATCCCGGTCAACGCACCGAACACGACGCCGACGACCACGCCCCAGTAATCCGAATCCCTGTCCCTCCCCAAGCGAACCCTTTGCCCGCGACGATCATGAAGAAACTGCTGCTGATGGCGCTGCCGCTGCTGGTGTTGGCCGGCGGGTGCAAGCGCAAGGAAGTGACCACCGTCCAGACGACCCCGGTCGAGCGGCACACCGTGACCGAGAAAGTCTCGGCCACCGGCAAGATTCAGCCGGAAGCTGAGGTCAAGATCTCGCCCGAGGTGTCCGGTGAGATCATCCAACTGACCGTCAAGGAAGGCGAGCAGGTCAAGGCCGGGCAGTTGCTCGTCAAGATCAAACCCGACGCCTATCAGGCGCAGCGCGAGCAGATCGTCGCCTCGCTCTCCGGCGCCCGTGCCCAAGCCTCCGGGCAGCAAGCCAGCCTGGTCGGCGCGCAGCAGGCCTATCAGCGGACTAAAGAACTGGCTGGCAAAGGTCTGGCGGCGCAGGCCGAGCTGGATCAGGCCAAGTCGCAGTTCGATCAGGCGCAGGCGCAGCTCAACGCAGCCCGCTTCACGGTTCAGCAGACCGAGGCGAACCTCCGCCGCGTGACCGAGGATCTGAACAAGACGGCGATCTACGCGCCGCGAGACGGGACGGTCAGCCAGCTCAACGTCGAGTTGGGCGAGCGGGTCGTCGGGACGAGCCAGATGGCCGGAACGGTGATGATGACGATTGCCGACCTGACGCAGATGGAAGCGCGGGTCAACGTGAACGAGAACGATGTGGTCCGCGTCTCGGTCGGCGACACGGCCAAGATCGAGGTCGATGCCTACCCGAACCGCCCGTTCAAAGGCATCGTCCGCGAGATCGCCAACACAGCCCAGACGGCCGGACAGGGGACGCAGGAGCAGGTGACGAACTTCGAGGTCCGCATTCGCGTGCTGGCCGAGGACGCCGTCTTCCGCCCCGGCATGAGCACGACGGCCGACATCGAGACCGAGACCAAGCCGAACGTGCTGACCGTCCCGATTCAAGCCGTCACCGCTCGGATGCCGGAGGCGCCGGGCAAGCCGACGGCCACCGCCTCGGGCGACGCCGCCGCCTCGACTACCGACTCCAGCACGGGTGACACCGGACCGGCGAAGATGCAGCAGGTTGTCTTCATTCTCGATGGGACGACGGTCAAGCAGGTGCCAGTCGAGACGGGCATCTCCGACGACAGCAACATGGAAGTCACCGGCGGCCTGAAAGGCGGCGAGACGATCATCACCGGCCCGTACCGCGCTGTCAGCCGCGAGTTGAAGGAAGGCGCAACGGTCAAGGTCGATAACAAGACCAAGCGCGGTGGTGCGAACGGCGAGTCGGCCGGTGACGACAAGTAATCGGGTCCCTTTCCCCTCACAGAGCCTGTCCGAACCGCTATGAGCGACGCCGTCATCCACATCCAGGGCATCACGAAGGTTTACCAGATGGGGACCGAGGAGATCCACGCGCTGCGCGGGGTGACCATCGACATCGGCAACAACGAGTACGTCGCCATCATGGGTCCGTCGGGCTCGGGCAAATCGACGCTGATGAACATGCTCGGCTGTCTGGACACGCCGTCCGCCGGAGTGTATATGTTCAACGGCAACGATGTCAGCCGGATGAACGACAACGAGTTGGCGGCGATCCGCAACAAGGAGATCGGGTTCGTCTTCCAGACGTTCAACCTGCTGCCCCGGTCGAGCGCCCAGCACAACGTCGAGTTGCCGCTCGTCTATGCCGGGGTCAGCGCCAGCGAGCGGAAGCGCCGGGCAAAGGAATCGCTCGAACACGTCGGGTTGGGCGACCGGGTCCACCACAAGCCGAACGAGCTGTCCGGCGGCCAGCGCCAGCGCGTTGCCATCGCCCGTGCGCTGGTGACGAACCCGTCGATCATCCTGGCCGACGAGCCGACGGGCAACCTCGACAGCCGGACCGGCGAGGAGATCATGCAACTGTTCGAGTCGCTCTATCGGCAGGGCAACACGATCATCGTCGTCACGCACGAGGAGGACATCGCGCAGCACGCCCGCCGGATCGTCCGGCTGCGTGACGGCGTGATCGAGAGCGACACTCGGGTCGATGCGCCGACGCTGGCGACGCAGCCGCTGGCAGCCGAGACGGAAGCGGCCTGAGCGCGGATCGGCCTTGACAGCGTGACGCATGGGGCGTATCTTTACACCCTGTCGCCGCGAAGAGCGGCGGGCGGTTGCGGGCATAGCTCAGTTGGTAGAGCGTCAGCTTCCCAAGCTGAATGTCGCCGGTTCGAATCCGGTTGCCCGCTCCATCTGAACGAAAACGCCGCCCGAGTCCCGCTCGGCGCGGCGTTTTCCGTCTTGCAGGTTCCGGGCGATTAGCTCAGCTGGTCAGAGCGTCTCGTTTACACCGAGAATGTCGGGGGTTCAAATCCCTCATCGCCCACCGGTTTCCCCCTTCACGATGTCAGGCCGATTCACTTCCCCGGTCGGTCGTCCCACCCCTCTTGGATCGGAAGCCCTGTGAAACTTGCAGAAGCGCTGGTCGTTCGCGCCGATAGCCAGAAACGCCTCGAGCAACTCAGGGCGCGGATTCTACGCAACGCGAAGGTTCAGGAGGGACAGAAGCCAGCCGAAGACCCCGATGCGCTGATCGCTGAGTTTGAAGCCACAGCCAACGAACTCGTCCAGTTGATCCGTCGCATCAATCTCTCGAACGCAAAGGCAATCGTTCAGGGCCGAACGATGACCGAGTCGCTGGCGGAGCGCGACATCCTCAAGCAACGACAGGCGCTGTATCGGGATCTGGCACAGGCCGCCACCGTCACCCAGACGGTATCGACGAAGTCCGAGGTCCGCTTCAAGGGCACGGTTTCGGTCTCGGCGACGCAGCAAAAGGCCGACATCGTTGCCAGAGCATTGCGGGAGCTTGACACACGCATTCAGGAGGCCAACTGGTTGATCGAGTTGTCTGAGTAGCGAGAAGTCGGTAGCCGGACGAGAGAGGCGAGCACCACCCCTCCGGCGGGGCAAGGCCGGAACTGGTTGGCGTCAGGGGCGACGCCATGTGGGTTCGATCCCCACTTGCACAACGAAGCCCAGGAAGCTTACACCAGCACACCTCACACATCACCCTGCACAACCGGGTGCTGATCTCTCTCTGGCGAGGGTGGGAAAGGGGAATCCGTTCGCCAAGGCGCACAGGGCCTCTCGCAAACTCAGCAGCGAACACAGCCGCACGCCGATGGGACACCTGACCCAACCAGAAGCCCCGACCGGTCGCTGCCCGTCGGGGCTTTTGCTGTATCTTTCGCGACGCCACTTCCTCCGCTCGATTCGCTCTGCCAGATGACTCGGTTCACCGATCAAGAGATTGAAGCGCTGCTCGCGGCGACGGAGTCCGACCGAGCCGAGCGCAAGGAAGCGTGGGCCGGCAGCGCCTCGACCAAAGCCCGCGAGGCGATCTGCGCCTTCGCCAACGACCTGCCGGGGACCGCAACAGCGGGCGTCTTGTTCGTCGGCGTGCGGGACGACGGAACGCCGACCGGGCTTGCGATCACCGACGATCTGCTCCGCACGCTGGCCGACATCAAAACCGACGGGCGCATCCTGCCGCCGCCGTCGCTCTCCGTCGAGACGCGCCGACTGCTCGGCCACGATGTCGCCGTCGTTACAGTCGAGCCAGCCGATGCCCCGCCGGTTCGGTTCGATGGGCGAATCTGGATTCGGATCGGCCCGCGACGGGGCACGGCGACGGCACAGGACGAGCGGATTTTGAACGAGAAGCGGCGGCACGGCGACCGGCCGTTCGATGCGCGGCCGGTGCGCGACGCGACGCTCGGCGACCTGAGTCGGCTACAGTTCGAGCAAGCGTATCTGCCGAACGCCGTCGCGCCGGACGTGCTGGCGGCAAACGAGCGGACGCTGGAGCAGCGGCTGGCGGCGACGAAGATGGTCCGCGCCGCTGACGACCCGACGCCGACGGTGCTCGGCATCCTGACGCTTTCGCCCCGCGCCCGTGATTTCTTGCCGGGCGCTTACATTCAGTTTCTCCGGGTCGCCGGGACCGATCTGAGCGACCCGGTCACCGACGAACTGCTCGCCGACGGGCCGATAGCCGAGGTCATCCGGCGCACGGAGGACAAGTTCGTCTCGCACAATCGTCGGGCAATCGATTTCACCTCGCAGCCGACCGAGCGACAAACCCAGACGTACCCGGTGGCGGCGCTGCAGCAACTCGTCCGCAACGCTGTTCTGCACCGGACCTACGAAGGGACACACGCGCCGGTGCGGGTGACGTGGTACGACGACCGCATCCAGATCGTCAGTCCCGG
>JBBSVG010000155.1:0-6561 GCA_038233775.1 Bacteroidota bacterium
GCCAGACGCTGCTCGAGCGCGTCGCCGAACCGCTCGTTGGGCTGAACCGGCTGACCGGCGGAAGCGACCTGCGCGCGTTTCTCGACGAGGCGTGGATGGAGCTGATGCGGAACCACCCGCACGATGACATATGCGGCTGCTCGGTCGATCCGGTCCATCAGGACAACGCCTACCGCTTCCGCCAAGTCGAGCAGATCGGCGAGTACGTGGCCCATCAGTCGGCCCGCTCATTCGGGTCGAAGCTGACGGCGGCGGGCGACGGCGGGCGGGCGGTGCTCGTCTGGAACGGGCTCGGCGTCGGTCGAACCCATGCGGTCGAGGCGACGATTCTCTGGGCCGACGAGGTGCCCGACCCGTTCGAGCTTCACGATGAAACCGGGGCACCGGTCGCGATCCAGCTCGTCAGCCGCGAACCGGCGGTCGTGATGGAATACCTCGACCGCCGACCCGGAACGGCCGTCCGTTTCCGCTTTTTGGCCGACCTGCCGCCGTGCGGGTATCGCCGCTACACGCTCGTCGCTGGAACCGCGTCACCGCCCGCTGGCGAGCTGAGAATCGAGCCGCGAGCGGTTGAGAACGCGCTGGTTCGGGTCGAGATCGACGCCGACGGATCGTTCAAATTGACCGATAAACAGACCGGCCACGTGACCACCGGTTTGAACCGATTCGAGTCGACCGAAGACGCTGGCGACACCTACACTTACTCGCCGGTTCAACTCCATTCATTAACCATCACTTCGGACCGGGTTCAAGCGTCGGTTGAGGTCGTCGAGACCGGTCCCGTTCGGGCCACGCTGCGTGTCGCGCTCGAACTGACCGTCCCGGCGCGGCTGACGGCCGACCGGCAGCGGCGCTCGGCTGAAACCGTCGGGCTGCGGATCGTGACCGACATTTCGCTGACGGTCGGCTCGGCGCTCGTCGAGTTGCAGACGACCGTGGACAACCGGGCCGAGGATCATCGGCTCCGCGCCCTGTTCCCGACCGACATTGCCACCCAAACCGCCCACCACGACGGCCATTTCAACGTCATCGAACGCGCCGTCGTCCCGGAAATCACGGCCGACGAGGTGGCACGGTTGACCGCCGCGTATCCGAAAGAATTGCCCTACCGAACCCGCCATCAGGGCGCGTTTGCCTCGGTTGACGACGGCGAAACCGGATTCACGCTCGCCAATCGCGGGCTGCCGGAGATCGAGTTGCTCGTCGATTCATCCGGCCGGGCGACGCTGGCGCTGACGCTGTTGCGTGCGGTCGGCTGGCTCAGTCGGCAGGACGATATTTTTACCCGACAGGTCGGCGCCGGTCCGCCGCTGCCGACGCCGGAAGCGCAGATGCTCGGCTCGTGGACGTTCGAGTACGCCGTGTTGCCCCACATCGGCGGCTGGCTCGCAGCCGGGGCGCACGAGGCGGCGTATGCGTTTGGCTCGCCGCCGGTCGCGGTCGAGTTGCTCGCCGACGGCGCCGGGACGCTGCCGCCGGTCGCGTCGCTTGTACGGCTCGAACCGTTCGATCCGTCCGCCTCGCTCGTCCTCAGCGCCGTTAAACCCGCCGACGACGGCTCGGGCGATCTGGTCGTGCGGGTCTGGAACCCAACCGGTTCGGCCCAAGCCGCCCGGCTGCACACGCTCTTGCCGCTCCAGCGCGCCCAACGGGCCGAACTCGACGAATCCGTCGCCGGCGAGATCGGCCTCCGCGACCCGCACACGACTTGGCTCGACGCCCCGCCGTTCGGCGTCGCCACCGTTCGGCTGACGTTCGATCCGCAACGCCCGATCTCGGCAACATAGGCTCAGGGCCATCTCAGCCCGCTGGCGACCCACCCTCTCGCTCCCGATGCCATGCACATCAAGATGATTCTGCCCGCCCTGATGGAGGCCAAAAGCCCCTTCTGGCGACCGATCAAGTACGCCCTGTTTCCCCCGCTCGGGCTCGCCACGCTGGCCGGATACTGTGCGCCGGACGATGAGATCGACTTGCAGGACGAGCATGTGGAGACGCTGCGTCTCGATGACGCGCCCGATCTCGTCATCATTCAGGTTTACATCACCAATGCGTATCGGGCCTACGCGCTGGCCGATCACTATCGGGCTCGCGGCAGCTATGTCTGCTTGGGCGGATTGCACGTCAGTTCGCTGCCCGATGAAGCGGCACCCCACGCCGACAGCATCTTCATTGGTCCGGCCGAGGACACGTTCCCACAGTTTCTGGCCGATTTCCGCAATCGCGCGACGAAACCGATCTACCGGAACGCCATTCGGACCATCGAAGCCATCCCGCCCATTCGCCGCGATCTGATCAAGCGGCATCTCTACTTCGTCCCCAACTCGATTGTCGTCTCTCGCGGGTGCCCGCATCACTGCGATTTCTGTTACAAGGATGCCTTCTTCGAGGGCGGCAAGTCGTTCTACACCCAACGGGTGGACGCAGCGCTTTCCGAGATCGACCGGCTGCCGGGCAAGCATCTGTACTTTCTGGACGATCACCTGCTGGGCAACACCCGATTCTCTTCGGCGCTGTTCAGTGGCATGAAAGGGATGAACCGCGTCTTTCAGGGCGCTTCGACCATCGACGCCATCCTGCGGGGCAACCTCATCGAGCAAGCGGCTGAAGCCGGGCTCCGCAGCCTGTTTGTCGGCTTCGAGACCCTGAGCGACCGCAATCTGGCGCAGAGCAACAAGGGGCAGAACCGGGGACGCGACTACACCGAAGCGATTGCGCGACTCCACAGCCTCGGGATTATGATCAACGGCTCGTTCGTGTTCGGGCTCGACGACGATGGACCGGATGTGTTCAAGCAAACCGTCGATTGGGGCGTCCGGCACGGGCTGACGACCTCCACCTACCATATCCTGACACCCTACCCCGGCACGCGGCTCTATCAGGA
The DNA here is from genome assembly GCA_038233775.1 of Bacteroidota bacterium. Taxonomy (GTDB): domain Bacteria; phylum Bacteroidota; class JBBSVG01; order JBBSVG01; family JBBSVG01; genus JBBSVG01. Next base: position 2,885 of record JBBSVG010000155.1, read on the forward strand.
TATGGAAGCACAGGGTCGCCTGTTGCATCGCCGGTGGGATCAGTACGACACCCGACAGGTGGTCTATAAAACGGTCGGGCTGACAGCGGAGGAACTGAAAACGGGCTATGATTGGGCCTACGAGTCGTTCTATTCCTGGTCCAACATCGCCCGCGCCAGCCTGCGGCACGAAACCGTGCGCCATCAGCTCAAGCATTTCGCCTATGCCGGCGGCTGGAAGAAGTTCGAGCCCGCGTGGAATTTCATGATCCGCACCGAGGGCTTGAACCGAACCCTGCCCGTCCTCGAAGCCGTGCTCTCGAAGGTCAAAGGGCGCAAAACGTCCATCCCGCCGATTTCCCCTTTTCCAGGGATCGCGTAAACGCCTTTCCTCGCTCATCGCTCCTCATTCATCGCTTCTTCCATGCCCCCGACCTTCGCCCCGTTCCGCTCGCTGCACTACGCGCTCGACCGATTTCCCGACCTCGAACCGCTGATCGCGCCGCCGTATGACGTGCTCTCGGCGGCGAAACTCAGCGCGCTGCGGTCGCGCAGCCCGGTCGATTTCACCCGACTGACCGTGCCCGACGGCGACGGCGCGGCCAAGTACGCCGCCGCTGGCGAGCTGTTCTGCCGCTGGATCGCCGACGGAACGCTCGTGCGCGAAGCCGAACCGGTCGTCTATGCCTACGTCCAACGCTTCACCCACCCGACCGACGGCCAGCTCGTCGAACGGCAGGGCGTGATCGCGGCCGTCCGGCTGCACCCGTTCTCGGAAGGCGTCGTCTTGCCCCACGAGCGGACGCTCAGCGGACCGAAAGCCGACCGGCTGGCGCTGATGCGGGCGACGAATGCCGATCTGGAGCCGATTTTTGGGATCTACCCCGATCCCGACGGCGCCACCGACCGCGCCCTCGCCGCCGTCCGGTTGACCGAACCGACCATGCGCGCCATCGACGGCGACGGGATCGAGCATCTCGTCTGGCAGATCGCCGATCCGGCCGCCATCGGGCAGATCGGCGACATCGGTCGCGACGCCGGTCGGGTCTTCATCGTCGATGGACACCACCGCTACGAGACGGCGCTGGCCTACGCCCGCGAGCGGCACGAGGCCGATCCCGACTTGCCAACGGACGGTCCGCTCGACCATATTTTGATGGTCCTGACGCCGATGTCCGATCCCGGCCTCGTCATCCTGCCGACGCATCGGGCGATTCGCAACTTGGCCGACTTAGATCCGGCCGCGCTGATGGCCCAACTGGCAGAGCGGTTCGATCTGACCCGTCAACCCGACCGCGAGACGGCGCTGCGGACCCTCACGGCGCACGCCGACCGGCCCGCCGTGCTCGTCGCGCTCGGCGACGACCTCACGCTGGCCTCGCTGAAACTGTCGGTCGATCCGCAAACGGCCGTGCAAGGCGAGTTGCCCGCGCCGGTCAAGTCGCTCGACGTGACCGCGCTGCACAGCCTGATTCTGGAGGATATTCTGGGGATCACGGTCGCGGCCCAGGCGGCGCAATCGAACCTCAGCTACGTCAAGGAGTCCGGTGAAGCGTTCGATATGGCCGCCTCGGGCGCGGCGCAGGTCGTGTTTCTGATGAACCCGACGAAGCTCGATCAGGTGGCCGAGGTCGCGCTTTCGGGCGCTGTCATGCCGCAGAAATCGACCTTCTTCTACCCCAAACAGGCGAGCGGTTTCGTCCTGCACCCGCTCTGGGCATAGGCTTGGCTCATCGCGACGAAAAAGCGGAGGGGGCGATGCGTCGAACCGGGTTGGTGCTTGCGGGCTTGCTCATTGGCGCGGCGCCAGCCGGTGCCCAGACACTCGATCCGACCGGCGAGCCGGGCCGCGCCGTCGTTCGCCGCGACACGACGATGCGCCTTGATTCGCCGCCGGAGGCCGCGTTGCAGGCGACCTATTGGGGCGACCCCGACGAGGAACCGGCGTCCATCCGCCGCTCGCTTGGCCTCTCGGTTCGCGCCTCGCACCTGTTGCAGCCGCACGCGACCTATCAAGCCGACTCGCTCGGCTTCGGCGCGACGGTCACGGGCGAGCTGTGGGGATCGAACGGGCTCGGGCTGCGGCTCGAACTGGGCGGCGATCTCCACTTCGGCGATGCGTTCGGACCGGCCTTCACGACCGCCAACGGTGACGGAACCGAGACCGACGCGACGCCGACCTACGCCGTCCGGCAGCGGTATTTGGTCGGCGTGGCCGTCGAACTGTCGCCGTGGCAACTGTTGCTGCCGAACGAGCCGACCGTCCTCTCGCCCTATATCGCCCTCGGCGGCGGCGTGATGCACCTGCGCGAAGGCGTCGATGTCGATCTCGACACCTATCGCGGCGACGATTTCGTCCGCACGACGTTTGGCACCCGGCGGGCGACGCTGACCTCGCCCTATTTAAGCGTCGGCTTGGGCGCGGCGACGCATAGCGACGGGGCCAAGATCGGCGATTGGACGCTGCCCATCGGCGTCCGGCTCGAACTCAGCTACGCCCGCGCCCTCCGCCCGGCCCACGCCGGAACGCCGGGACTGTACCTCTCCTCCGGCCATCATCCCGACGAACTGACGCTCACGCTCGGCCTACAGTTGGCGCTGTGACGCCGTCGGGACCGGGCCAGCGGTGCCGGGCCAGATCGACCCGACCGTCGTCGGTAAAGGTCACGCCTTCGATCAGCAACAGCTCGCGCATCAGGTTCGGGTCGCCGAACGCCCGCCGACCGGTCAGCGCCCCGTCGCGGTTGACGACCCGCTGGCACGGCACATCGGGCGGTGCGCCATTCAGCGCCCAGCCGACCGTTCGGGCCGCGCTTCTGGCCCCGAGCGCCTCGGCCACGTCGCCGTAGGTCGTGACGAACCCGGTCGGCACCTGCCGAACCCAATCGTGGACCCGTTCGAAGAAATCGCCCTGCGTCTCGTCGGCCATCCGTTGCTCCGTTCTGTTGGGTCGATCAAGGTACGCACGCGGCCCCGAGCGGGCCGAACCGTCGTACCTTTGCAGCGGATAAAGGAGCGAGCGGGTGGAGATCGGGACAGACCTCGTCGGCAGGCTGGCGGCGGCCAAGCGCGTGGCCGTGCTGACGGGCGCCGGGATCTCGGCCGAGAGCGGCATCCCGACCTTTCGCGGCGACGACGGCCTCTGGCGCAAGTTCCGCCCCGAGCAACTCGCTACGTTCCCGGCGTTCCTAAGCGATCTCGACCTCGTCTGGTCGTGGTATCAGTACCGCCGCCGGATCATCGACACCTGTCAGCCGAACGCCGGTCATCTCGCGCTCGTTGAGTTGGAAGCGCTTGTTCCCGAGTTCAGCCTCGCCACGCAGAACATCGACGGGCTGCACCGCCGGGCTGGCAGCCGCGCGGTCGATGAACTCCACGGCGCCATCGACCGGAACATCTGCATCGACTGTGGCGCCGAGAACGAGATCGAACCGGCGACCGAAACCGAGGGCACGGCGCCGCGCTGCGTTCGCTGCGGCGGACTGGTCCGGCCGGATGTCGTCTGGTTCGGCGAGATGCTGCCCGAGGCGGTCCTGGTCAGCGCGCAGCAGGCGGCCCAGAATGCGGACGTGTACCTGACCGTCGGCACGAGCGGTACGGTCTATCCAGCGGCCGATTTGCCGCTCATCGCCCGAGAATCGGGTGCCTATACCGTCGAGATCAACCCCGAGCGGACGGCGCTCTCGGGCCAGTTTCAC
>JBBSVG010000156.1:0-6490 GCA_038233775.1 Bacteroidota bacterium
GTGAGCTTGGATGATGGTGAGCCAGCGGTCCCGACGATGCGCTTCAATCAGGCCGACAAAAATAACATATATGATAATCAATGTCAAGCTGGTCGGCGAAATTGTCGAATAGGGTCTCTCGCAGGCGCCGCGCACCCTCGGGCGACGGGCCCTGTTACGACGATGTGACTTGATTTTCCACCGACCGAACCAAACACACCCCATGAAGCTGATGAATTTCGACGGATCGAGCCGGGCGCTCGACCGCTTTCTGACCTACGACGACGTGCTGCTCGTCCCGCAGCGCTCCGAGGTTGCGTCTCGCTCGGACGTCGATCTGACGGTCCGGCTGGGTCGCGCCGACGGGCCGGGCGTGACGCTGGAGGTGCCGATCCTGTCGGCGAACATGGACACCGTCACCGGCGAGGCGGCCGTCAAAGCGATGGGCGAGGCGGGCGGTTTGGGCGTGCTGCACCGGTTCCTCTCGGTCGATGAGCAAGCCGCGATTCTCGGCCGACTGCGGGAAGCGGGCTCGTGGCCGTATGCGTTCTCGATTGGCGTCGGCGGCGACCGGATCGAGCGGCTTGAACGCTCGGTCGAGGCTGGCGGCGGCGATTTCAGTCGATTGGCCGTCTGCGTCGATGTCGCCCACGGGCACATGACGCAGGTGCTCGACACGGTTCGCGAGGCGCGCGACCGCTTCCCCGAACTCGTCATCATCGCCGGAAACGTGGCGACGGGGCTCGGCGCGGCCGATCTGGTCGAGGCCGGCGCGGACATCATCAAGGTCGGCGTCGGTCCCGGCTCGATGTGTACGACCCGGCTCGTGACCGGCTTCGGCGTGCCGCAGCTCTCGGCCGTCGCGTGGGCCGTCGATGCCGTGCAAGGCCGCGCCTCGGTCGTTGCGGATGGCGGGATTCGGACCTCGGGCGACGGCGTCAAAGCCCTCGCCGCCGGGGCCGACGCGCTGATGCTCGGTCGCTATTTAGCCAGCGCCGAGGAAGCGCCGGGCCAGACGTTCGTCGCGCCGAGCGGCAAATCGAAGGTCTATCGCGGGATGGCGAGCCGGGCGGCGCAGGTCGATTGGAAGGGCGGCATCCCGGCCGGACTGGCGCCGGAGGGCGAGGACACCGTCATCGCGGTAACGGGAACGATGGCCGATCTGGTCGGCACCTTCGCTGGCGGTCTGCGCTCAGGCTTCGCCTATGCCGGTGCGCCGACGCTAACCGCGCTGCGCGAGCGGGCCGTCTTCATCGAAGCCAGCGCCGCCACCCCCGCCGAGAACCGTCCGCACGGCAAGTGAGGGTCAAAGAGAGTGATGAGTGATGAGTGATGAGTGATGAGTGATGAGTCTGAATCGCCGCTGCCCTCCGACGGTTCCGGTCATCATTCCGCATTCCTCATTCTGCGTTCTCCTCACCGTCCCCGGTGCAGGGGCGAGCTATAGACGTCTTTCGGGACCAGCGTTGCGGCGCCGACGGCCCACGTTTCCTCGCCGAGCGAGACGCAGACCAACCGAACCTCGTCCTGCAAGCCATAGACGACCTGATCGGCCAGCGTCCGCTCGATCCCTTCGAGGTAGTACTTCAGTCCGCGACTGCCTTCGCCGCCGAGAATGATTTCCTCGGGGTTGAACAGGTTGACCAAGATCGCGACGCCCTGCCCGAGCATCCGGCCAGCTTCCTGATACAGCCCTCGGGCCAGCTCGTCGCCCGCGTCGGCGGCTTCGATTAGGTGCTCGATGGTCAAGTCGGCTGGCGAGGCGACAGCTTCGCGCAGGCTCGACGGGGTGCCCGCCGCGAGCGCTGCCCGTGCGTCGCGCAGGATGCTCGATTCGCTGGCGAGCGCCTCCAAACAGCCGCGCCGACCGCAGCCGCAGATCGGTCCATCGTGCGGCCGGATCGGGATGTGGCCGAACTCGCCCGCGCCGCCCGAGGCGCCGTGGTAGAGCTTGCCGTCGATGATGATCCCGGCGCCGATCCCGTTGCCGATGGTCACGCAGATGAAATTCTCAACGCTCTGCCCTTCTCCCAACCAGCGCTGGGCGACGGTGAACGTGTTCGCATCGTTGTCCAGATGCACCGGCATCCCAACCCGCTCGATCAGCCGGTCGCGCAGCGGCGCACCAGAGAGCGGCAGAAACTCGGACCGAACCAGCGTCCCCCGGTTCGGATCGACCCAGCCCGCCAGCCCGATCCCGACGCCGAGCACCCGGCCCCGGTCGGCCGCATTCAACGGTTCGAGCAACGCTTCGAGCGCTTCGACGATCTGCTCGACTGTTTCCTCAAGATTGCCAGGGCGAAACGCGCGCTTATCGGTCGCCTGAACGTGCCCCTCCAGATCGACGATGACCGAGACCATCCGGTTGACCGACAGCTTGATCCCGACGGCCAGCCCGGAGTGATAATCAAACTCCAGCAGCACCGGTCGGCGGCCGCCGCGACTCTCCTCCTTGCCGATCTCGTGGACGATCCCGGCCCGCTGCCATCCGGCCACCAGCTTCGACACGGCCGACAGGCTCAGGCCAGTCTCGGCGGCGATCTGCGTGCGCGAGATCGGGCCTTCTCGCTGGATTTTGTCGAGTACGAGATGGCTATTCAGATCCTTGATCAGACGGCTGTCGCCTGTGCGGGGCGGCGCGTGACGAAGGCGGGGCACCAGATCGTCGGTCATCGGAAGGCGGAAAAGAGGGAAGAAACACGCTCGGTCGGCCGGAGAGCTGGCAACCGGGTGGTGGGGGGCTTTATTTCGCGGGTGAAGGAAGGCAAAGTACGTCCGCCCCTCCCGGTTGTCAAGCCGTCGCCCATCGGCTATATTTCGGACGCGAGCCGAACGCCCGCCGCCCGCGCCACCGACGCCACCGACCGTGACCCTCGCTCTCGCCCTGCTGCTCATCGCCCTCGGTCTGGCCGCGCTCAGCGCCCCGGACGAGGCGACGCTGATCCGACAGCTCCGCGACGGGAGCGAGTCGGCCTTTCGCCGGATCTTTGAGCGTGACGCGCCCCGGCTGCGCGCATTCGTCGCCCGCCGCGTCTCGACCGATCCCGACGCGCCGGACGATCTGGTGCAGGACGCCTTTGTCCGGCTGTGGAACCATCGGACCGAACTCGACCCAGCCCTGTCCGTCCGCGCCTATCTCTATCGAACCGCGCACAACCTCGCGCTGAACTGGCTGCGCGACCGCTCGACTCGCGGCGAGGTCCACGGTCTGACCGGGGTTGAGGACGACGCCGTCGGCTTCGAATCGACCTTCCCGACGCTGGCCGCCGACGATCCGTCCGCGCTCGATCACGCTGTTCATGGCGAACTCTCGGCGGCGCTCGATGCGGCGATCCGGGCGCTGCCAGCCAAGCGACAGGAGGTGTTCCGGTTGGCCTTCGTCGATGGGCTGCGGCACCGCGAGATCGCCGAGATGCTGGGCCTGTCGGCGTCCACGGTCGAAAATCAGGTCGGCGCCGCGCTGAAAACCGTTCGACGTGCGCTCGCCCGCTTTGCCTGACGGCCAGATGGGGGCAGCGGCCAGTTGGCGGGTAGCCCTGATATCGAGTTCCCGTTTGCCTCCATTCCGATGCGCCTGCCATGACCATTCCGCTACCGCCTCTCCCCGCTGCGACCCCGCCCGGCGATGACGAGCTGTCCGAGCGGGACCGCGCTTTGGTCCGCGCCCTCGACGAAGCAAGCGGCGACACGTTCGGTCCCGAGGCCGAGCGCTGGTTGGCCGCGCACCCCGACGACCGACCCGAGTTCACCGGCGCGCTGCGCTTGCAATCGCTCGCCCGCGATCTGCCGAGCGATCCGACCGGTCCGGCGGCGTGGGGTCGATTGGCCGCTGCGACGACGCAGGCCGACGCCGCCTCGCCCCGACCGGCGCGGCAACCGGACCGACCGGCAGTGCGCCAAGCGACCCCGGCGCGGCGCCGCGTCTCGTGGCTGACATCGGTCGTGGCGGTGCTGGTCGCGGTCGGATTGGCCGTCGCCTTCTTCGGCACCCGGCCACCGGCGATGCAGCTTGCCGAGGCCGATGCGGCTGGCGGGATCGTCACGAGGCATCTAAGCGACGGAACGACGGTTCGGCTGCGTCCCGGCTCGAAGCTGACCTATCCGGCCCGGTTCTCCGGCGACAACCGTGACGTCACGCTCGACGGCGAAGCGTTCTTCGAGGTCGCCCACGACCCGATCCACCCGTTCACCGTGACCGCCGGACCGAGCCAGACGACGGTGCTCGGCACGTCGTTCACCGTCGCGACGTGGGGCGGCCAGACGGCGGTCGAGCTGTTCACCGGCAGCGTCTCGCTCCGCTCGGTCGGGGCCGACGGGCAGCCGGTCGGCGAGCCGGTCACGCTCGCGCCCGACCAACAGAGCGCGGTCCGCTCGGGCACCCCGCCGACGACGCCGGGCGCCGGTCACGGTCGCGATGAGGCGCTCGACTGGCTGGACGGCCGCTTCGTCTTCCACAACACGCCGCTGGCCGACGCGCTGCGGGAGATCGGCGGGACGTTCGGCGCCGAGATCACCGTTTCGGACCCAGCGCTGGCTCGGCAGACTGTTTCCGGCACCATCGAGCGGACGACGGCGCGGGCGACGCTTGACGCGCTGGCGACGGTGCTCGACGCAAAACTCGACACGCTTTCGGGCGGCGGCTACACGCTGATGCCGGGGCGGCCGTGAGCGTTCGCCCGCTCGGTCTTGCGCTGGCGCTGCTGCTCGTCGGCGCACCGACGATTCGGGCACAGCCGCTTGCGACCGATCCAACGACAGCGCAACCCGAGCCGCCGACGGGTCCGCTGGTGACGCTGTCCGTCCAGCGTGCGCCGCTGCATGACGTGCTCGACGGGCTGGCGCGGCAGACCGGGATTGCGTTTCTCTACCGCGACGGACTCGTCGCCGGGCACCGGGTCAGCTTGACCGTTGCAGCCGCGCCGCTCGATAGCGCGCTTCGGCTGGCGCTGCGCGGAACCGGGATCGGCTTCACCCGAAGCGAGCGACAGGTGCTGCTCCACGCTGGCTCGACCGCCCGCAGCGACGGCGGCGGTTCCGTCGGACCGATCCGCATCAGCGGGTTCGTCATCGACGCGGCTTCCGGCGAGCGGTTGCCCTACGCGACGCTTGCGACAGCCGACGGGCGCACCGGCGCCGTCTCAAACGCGGCCGGGTTCTACCAACTCACGCTGCCCGAACCGGGCGTCTGGCTGGTCGCCTCGTCGCTCGGCTACACCGCCACATCGGTCGAACTGCCCATCGGGGCCGAGGGCGCACTGCTCGACATTCGACTGACCCCGACACCGTTCGCGCTGGGCACGGTCGAGGTGGTCGATTCGCTGGCAAACGGGTCGCCCGGCGGCGCCGTCACGGTCGATGGCTCGTGGCAAGCGGCCGTCGTCCATCCCGGCGGCGAGGCGAGTCCGTTGCGCGACCTGTCGCTACTGCCGTCGGTCGGGCTTGCGACGGATTTCGCTCGCGGGCTGCGGCTGCGCGGGTCGGCGCCGGGCGCGACGGCCGTCACGCTTGACGGAATCCCGATCTACAATCCGAGCCATCTGCTCGGCGTCGCCGATTCGTTCACCCCCGACGCGCTCCAGATCGCCCGCGCCCTGCCCGGCATCGCCCCGGTCGCCTATGACGGTCGGCTGGGCGGCACGGTCGAACTCGTGACCCGCACCGGCGATCAGCGACAGTTCCGCGTCCAGAGCAACGTTTCGCCGCTTGCGACGAGTACGACGATTGAAGGGCCGATTGCCGGGGGACGCGGCGCGTGGCTCGCGTCGGGGCGCGGCACGCTGCCGGGGATCGGCAACACGCTGGGGACTGATGACCTGCTCCGCTACGGCATCACCCAGTCCCTGCGGATGAACAGCCTCCGCACCAGCACGACGCCGCTGCCGGACGTGTCGTTCTACGACCTGCACGGAAAGGGCAGTTGGGAGTTTCCGTCAGGCGATCAACTGCTCGTCAGCGGCTATCTGGGGCGCGACCGGGTTGCCCAGACCGTCATCGCCCCGCCGCGAGAGGAACTCGATGACCGCTGGGGCAACGGCGCCGCCTCGCTCCGCTGGCAGCATTTGCTCTCGCCGACGGCGTTCGTCCGCACGCTCGTCGCCGGCAGTCGCTACCAGACCGATTACACCCACACGCAGTTGTTTCGCGGTCGCCGGGGCGCCGGGGCGGAGCTGCGGACGCTCGAAACGTTCAACCGAGTGGATGAAGGCTTGGTCCGCTCGGATCTGAACTGGCTGCCGCGCGCCGATCACGATATCTCGCTCGGCTTCGCAGCGGAGTCGTTCGGCATCCGCTACGGCGGCACCGATCAGCTCACCGCCAAACTCGACCGCAGCCGAACCAGCCGAACGACGGTCGGCACGACGGTTTTCTCGCTCTACGCCGAGGACGGTTGGCGCCCGATTCGGCCGCTGACCGTGCGGACCGGGCTGCGGGTCGCGACCGGAACCAGCGGCGGCTTCACCCGCTTCTCGCCGCGCTTGCTCGTCACGCTCTCGGCGACGAGGGCGACCGA
>JBBSVG010000157.1:0-6489 GCA_038233775.1 Bacteroidota bacterium
ACGTGGGCTGGCTGCTGGGCGAAGGTGGGGCGCTGCCGCCCGACCCGTCACCGGTGAAGGCGACGGTCGGGCGGGATGAAGGTGCTGACGGCCCGACAGCCGATCTGGCCGACGAGGGCGCCGGGCTGTCGTGGAACGGTGAGCCGCTGACCGACGAGGAGAAGGCGTTGCTGCGCGGGATCGCCGCTCAGCTGTTCGGTCGGGGCCAACGATGACCGTGCGGGAGCGGGCCGAGAACTGCCGGGTGCTCTACGGCGCCGACCCCATCGAGATGGCAGAGGCCGTCCGGGTGCGGCTGGTGGCCTCGTCCGAGCTTCGCCCCGGTCAAGCCTGCCTGTGGGTGCGTGGCCGGGGCGACTCGACGGTCGGGATGATCTGTTACCACCCCGACATGGCTCGCGACGAGACGCTGTTCCGGGCAATGGTCGCCCACGAGTTGGGCCACTGGTTCATGGACGTGCCGGAGTACGTCGATCTCGTCGCCCGCGTCTACTATTGGTATCGACGCAAGACAGAGAAGCGAGCCAGCCGATTTTCCGCCTACTACCTCGTCCCGATCATTCCGCCCGAGGCCCGCACCGCCGCCCATCTCGCCGAACTGGTCGGCCTTTACCCCGAGATCGCCGAGCTGCGTTGGAGGCTGGAACTGGGCGAATCGATATGAGCAACGAGTACTACGCGACCGCGCTTTCGAAAGCGGTCAACTGGTTCGCCTGGCTCAACATCGTCGGCGGTGCCCTGCTCGCAGTCCAGTCGTGGCGCGACACGCACGCGCTCGCCCTGTCGCTGACCTGGCTGGTCGGCATCCTCGGCGCGGCCGCCGTCCTGTTGCTGCTCTGCCAGATCGCTGACGACGTGCGCTCCCAGATCGGGGGACGCTGACCCACCACCATAGACGAGGGCCACCCACCACATGCCCCTTTCACCAGAAGAGCATCAGCGTATCCTCGACGAGGAGCGCGCCCGTGCCGCAGCTCGCGTGCAGGCCGAGGCGGAGCTTGCCCACCGCCCGACCGTCCTTGCACCGCGACCGGCAGCCGCGCCGGCGCCGGCGACACAAAAGAAGGCCAGTCCGCTCACGCTCGGCTGCCTGGGCTTCGTGGTGCTCGGCGTGATCATCACGATCATATCGACGCTCGCAGGCGGCGACAAGGGCAGTCCGGCGATAGTGTACCCGTCGCCCCTTTCGTCGGCGTCGCTCTTCGCCCCGCCGCTCGATTCGGCTGCTGCGGCGACTGCGGCTGCGACCTCGGCGGCCGAACTGGCGGCGATTTATGTCGAAGGGATTGAGCGGGAGACGGCAAGCCTTGCGACATTTGATCCGAGCGGCTTTCGCGGGAGCAAGGACGCCGTCCTGCTCGAACTGGCGATGTTTGGTGCGCTCGACCTGCGGATCGGGGAGGCGAGCAAGCACAAGCTGAGTGCTGCCCAAAAGGCGAAGGTGGCGAAGCTACGGCAGGCTCTTTCGCGCCTTCAGGGCCGCGAGTTTCCTGCCATGCGTCGAGCATGGGCAAAGCACGTCGGCGCCGCTCTCTGGGAGAACGACGGCACCGTGACCACTTCTGGCGGATCGGCTAAAACGGTGACGTTCGTCGCCGGGATTTTCGCAGCAAACGCGAATATTCGAGACGCTTACATTGCCGTTTCGCCTGCGCTTCGGTCGCTCCGATTCAGTCGCGCCGAGTTCAAGTGGTACAAGGGCGAGAGCGAATACACCTACTATAGGGTCGAGTCGCTGAAGGATACTGACCCTGCGACTGCCGCATCAATGGAGTAGCCAGCGCTCGATGCCACCGGGTGGCACCTTCCTCATGGACTTCATCGACAAGCAATTGCTCGCCGTCGGCTCGGCCGGCCTCGCGCTCTGGCTGGTGGCCGCGCTGCGCCGCTGGCCTGTGCCGGTGCGCCGGGCTGGGCTGGCGGCCTCGATGGCGCTCGGGGTGCTCGGCGTGCGGTGGATGACGACCCCGCCGCCAGTGGAGGTGCAGCCCCGGCCGGCGGTGATCCGGGCGATGTGAGGGCAGCACCTGACACTTGACCTGCTGCGCGACCGCGACGATGCGATGGGCGCGTTGTACCTTCCAGCCCCCGCACACCAGCCCGCCTACGACGATGGCCAAGCTCCCGCAGAAGAACTTCCTCTATCTCGGCGACTGCCTTCAAGTGTTGCGCGAGAACGTACCCCGCGAGTCGGTCGATCTGATCTACATCGACCCGCCCTTCAACTCGAAGCGCAACTACAACATCTTCTTCGACAACCAAGACATCCAGAGCCAGCGGGTGGCTTTCGAGGATACCTGGTCAATGAAGAGCATCCAGGATTCGCTCGTCGAACTGGAATCGAACCCGTTCCATCGGAACCTGTACCGGATGCTGATGCTCTTCTCTGAGACGGCCCCGGCGACATTCCCGTATCTGGTGATGATGACGTTGCGGATGATCGAACTGCATCGGGTTCTCACGCCGACCGGCAGTTTCTACCTGCACTGCGATCCGACGGCGAGCCATTACCTGAAGACGCTGCTCGATGTCATCTTTGGCAGCAAGGGGTTCCTGAGTGAGATCTCATGGAAGCGAAGTAGCGCCCACAGCGATACGAAGCAGGGGCGTCAGGTACACGGCCACATCCACGACTCGATCCTCTACTACGCGAAAGGAGAGCGATGGACGTGGAATCCTTTGTTCACGCCTTATGACCCGGAGTACGTCAAGGCGTTCTATCGCCATGTCGAGGAGGGAACAGGTCGGCTCTATAGACTGAGTGATCTAACTGCGGCAAAGGGCGGCGGCGACACCGAGTACTCGTTTAAGGGCGCCACACCGTACAAGGGACGGTATTGGGCTTATTCAAAGGAGAACCTCGCGCGATTCGAGCAGGAAGGGCGGCTCCATTTCACGAAAAAGGGGATGCCGTCGTACAAAAGGTATCTCGATGAGATGCCCGGAGTGCCGCTCCAAGACATCTGGATGGATCTCCGACCGCTCGGCGCACAGGCGGCCGAACGGCTGGGCTACCCAACGCAGAAGCCCGAGAGCCTCCTCGAACGAATCATCCTGTCGAGCAGCAACCCAGGTGATCTCGTGCTCGACGCCTTCTGTGGGTGCGGTACGACTATCAACGTCGCCGAGCGGCTGGATCGGCGGTGGATCGGCATCGACGTCTCGCCGACGGCAGTGGCATTGATGAAGAGCAGGTTGCAGGCAGCCTACAAGGATCTGCTGCGGAAGTTCGAGATCCGGGGGATTCCAAGCGATCTACAGTCAGCCCTCGAGTTGTGCAGGGAGAACAAGTTTGCCTTCCAAGACTGGTGGCTTACTGAGCTGAACGTTTTCTCGACGACGCTGGGCACCCGAGGTCCGGACGGTGGCCTCGATGGACTCGGCATCTACGCCCCGGCGATCAACGATATGGGTCAACCGGCGGATCAATCGGTCACCGTAGGCTATCAGGTCAAGGGCGGCGCATCGGTCCAGTCGGGTGACATGGATCGGTTGATGGGCTCGATGGTGAAGCACAAGTGCCACATGGGCGCGTTGCTGTCTGTGGCGAAGCCGACCAACCCCATCCTCCGCACGGTCAACGAGGCCGGGTCGGTCGAGGTCGCGGGCGTCCGGTACCCGAAGCTACAGACCCTGACTCTGGAACAGCACTTCGAGCACAAGGCGCTGCGCCTGCCCCGGTACAACGTGACGTTCAAGGCGGCCCGGTTCGCCGGCGCGATTAACCAGCTCGGCCTCGGGTTCTGATTCATGCAGCCCGCCGACCGCAAGCTGACCCTCTACCGCAAGGAGCGGAACCGGGCCGACCGGGTGACCGTCTCGCTCCTGTGGGACGGGCAGAAGCGGTCGTGGATCTACGCCGTCCAGTCCGGCGGTCGGGCAGGGGTGAAACTCGGGCTTTACCGTCGCTACACGCTCGGCACGGCGGACGAGAGCGAGGCAGAGGCGGATTTTCGGGCGATCTGCGGCGAGTTCCTGCGGATGGAGCGGGGCGGCGCCGGACGGGCTGGCCTCTACGCTTGGCTCGACGAGCAGCACGGCCGGGCGGGCGGTCGTGAGGTCCAGCCCATCGGCTCGGCCACGCTTGGCGACTTCGCCCTGTGGCTCGAGGGACGGCTGGCCACTCGCTCCACCCTCGAGACGACGAAGGCGGCCCAGCTCAAAGCGGTGCGCGACTTCGCCGGCCACGTCGAGGCCCGGCGCGGGGAGGATCTCCCACTCTGCCTGTTGAACGCGGACGACGTGGACGCCTGGCGTCAGGATCTTGCCGCACGTCCACCGGCCGGTCGGGGTGCGCTGCCGGACGGCCGGCTCGCCACGTCCACGCTCAATACGTACAGCTGCCGCGTCGCCAACGCTTTCGCCTTCGCGCTGGCAGATATGGACGCGGCCACGCTGGAGCGTTTCCTTCCGAGGTCGCTCGGGGTCGATTCGGGGCGGTGGTATCAGTCGCTGGCCCCAAGCTTTTGTCCCGCCAAGCCCGACGACGACGAGGCGGAGGGGATCGACGACGACGACGACTTCTTCACGCTCGACGAGCTGACCGCGATCTGGGCGGAGCTGCGAGAGCGGGAGGTCGAGGCAGCGCGGACGGCGGCTTTGAGCAAGGTCGGCCGGGCGCGAATCGGGATCATCCGCAAGGGCGAGGCCGCGCGGATCGCCCGGCAGGTGGCGACGATCAGCGTCTACTCGGGCGGGCGAATCGGGAGCATTGTCGCGCTGCGAGTGAAGCACGTTCGCTGGGAGGGGGCGCAGGCCGAGAAATTCGGCACCCCGCACATCTACTTCCACCACGCCAAGAAGAAGCTCCGCTACCGCGCCGCGATCACGCCGCCGCTGGCCGAGGCGCTGCACGAGATCCTGGGCGACCTCGGCCGCCGGGCGGAAGCAGAGGGGTGGACGATCACCGACGAGACGCCGCTGTTCCCGTCGCCGCACAACCTGTTGAGGCCGCGCACGACGAACGGACCCTCGTCGAAGTTCAAGGCGGCGGTTCGGGCGGTGCTCGGCGAGGAGGAGACGCGCCACTTCCACAACCTCCGCCACGCCGTCGCCACGCTGCTCTACAACGAGGGCGTGGACCTGCACTCTATCGCTGGGCTGCTCGGTCACACCAACTCGATGACGACCGAGCGACGCTACGCGCGGAAGATGCCGAAGGGCACGATCCGAGCGGCCAACCGCGTGGCTGATTTGATTCGCAATTTATAGCCGTTCACACGGCTGGTGTGAACATCGTGTGAACCGCGACAGAAAACGACCGGTTTTCCGGGCTGATGAGAACGACGTGAGCACCTTGACCGATGCCCTTGCCGAGAAGGCGGCGGAAACAACCGCGATTTTAGAGGGTTTTTACGGGGTTCCGGGGCGCCGGACGGGCGGCGACGCGCTCGGCGTTCTGGTGGCTACCATCCTATCCCAGAATAAAAACGGCGTCCAGATGCGTTGAAATGGCCTCTTTTGGCGGGTTTTCGGCTTTCGTGTGAACTAAGGTGAGATCAGTCTACAAAATGCCAACAAAAAGGCCGCTGTTTTCGGCCTGATGGGTGTTGTATCTTCGCCCCGTCGGCGGTGGCTGACCGGCGGCAAAAACGACGAGGCCCGACCCCTGTGTGAGCTGGGGGCCGGGCCTTTCTCGTGAGCTTGACCGGCTTGACCGGCTTGACCGTACAAGCTGGTCAAGGCCCGGTCAAGCTGGTCAAAGTCGGGGCGGTGAGGATGACGACGCAGGTGCGGTCGCTCTGGGTCGTCGTGGCGATCTGCCACCCGGTGGCGATCAGCGCGGAGATCTCGGCCTCGGCCCGCCGGACCTGCCCGGCCCCGTCGAGGTGGACGGGGAACCGGACGATTCGGGCCGAGGTGCCGCGCTCGGCGGTCGGGGCTGCGGTGGCGGCGCTCATCCGAAGATCTCCATCGCGCGCCGCTGGGCCAGCCGGAGCGCGGCAGCGGCAGCCGCCGGGTCGAGCGTCGGCCGAGCCAGCCGAGCCAACTCGGCCTTGTACGCATCCCAGAGCTGCGCCGCTGCCCGGTGCCAGCAAAAGCGGTCGAACCCGGCGGCGATGCACTCGCACCCAGTGCCGGCGGTGTTGTAGATGTTGAGCGAGTAGGGCGAGAGGATCAGCAGTCCCGACCCAGTCGCGTCGATGTAGGGCTCTGCCTCGATGGCCGCGACGGCCTTGTCGATGGCCCGCTGGCGGGCGGGGGAAGCCGAGCGGCGGGCGGCAGCGACGACGGTTTGGAAAACCGCCTGATTCATCAGTAACATTGCGCTCTCCTTGTTCGAGTGGCCTCGGGTTGGGGGAATCTCTGGGCGACCCGCGTTCGACGCGCGGGCCGCCCTTTTTTATTGCCCTGCCCCTGCAATATAAAACACGGCGTCCGTGTTCGCAAGGGAAGAAAGAGAAAGATTTGAGATATCAAAAAAAGTGCAAACAGAACTTGCATAGACGGACGCCGTGTTTTATCTTTGTTCAGCGTTCAGCAAGAGAC
>JBBSVG010000158.1:0-6479 GCA_038233775.1 Bacteroidota bacterium
CGGTTGCTGTCATCCTGAGTGCAACGAAGGATCTCACGCCAACGCTGACCAACGGCCGCAGCGTGAGACCCTTCACTTCGTTCAGGGTGACAGGCAAGAGGGGGCGCCGCTCCATGAAGCGGGTTCAGGGTGACAGGCAAAAGAGCGCTGGCGCCGCACGGTGAACCGGGTTCAGGGTGACACGCAAAAGGGTGCCGCGAACCGGAGTCAAGCGGACAGGAAAGAGAGTGCGGTCGCCTCGCGGTGAACCGGGTTCAGGGGACGAGCACGGTCGCGTGATGGGCGGTTTGCTGGTTGTAGGCGGCGGCGATGCGGGCGGCGGCGGCGCGACCGGTGCCGATTCGGGCGAGCGCGACGATGGAGCCGCCGAATCCGCCGCCGGTCAGCCGGGCGCCGTGGATCGCGGGATCGGCGGCGGCCAGCGACACGAGCAGATCGACGGCCGGGGCCGAAACTTCGTAATCGTCGCGCATCGAGGCGTGCGAGGCGGCGAACAGGCGACCGAGTTCGGCTAAATCGTCGGCCTTCATCGCCGCGACGGCCCGAAGCACGCGGGCGTTCTCGGTCACGACATGACGAACGCGGCGGTTGAGCGGATCGGGCAACCGGGCGATGCGCGGCAGGTCGGCTTCCGTCATGTCGCGCAACGAGCCGACCCCAAGCAGCGCGGCGGCCTGCTCGCACTCGGCGCGTCGGGTGTTGTAGTCACCCGCCGTCAGGTCGTGCGCGACGCCGGAGTTGATCACGACCAGATCGGCGGTCGGCGGCAGCGGGACGCGCTCGAACGAGAGATCGCGGGTGTCGAGAAACAGCGCCGTCCCTCGGTCGGCCAGCGACGACGCCATCTGGTCCATCACCCCGACGTGGGCGCCGACGAACCCGTTCTCGGCCCGCTGCCCGACAAGCGCGAGCGTCACATCGTCCAGCGCCAGCCCGAACGCCGTCCGCAGCGCGCGCAAGAGCGACACCTCCAGCGCCGCACTCGACGAGAGGCCGCTACCAAGTGGCACATCGGAGGTGATCTTCGCGTCGAACCCGGACAGCACGAACCCGTCGGCTAAGAGCGTGTGCGTCACGCCCTGGACGTAATCGAGCCAGCCGCGCCCCGGTTTCTCGGCGCCCAATTCGTATTGCTCGGGCGCGCCGATCTCGGCCGACGAGACGCGCACGGTTCGGTCGGACCGAACCGTCAGCTCGATGCGGGTCCGCTGCGGGATGGCCGTCGGCAGGACGAAGCCGTCGTTGTAATCGGTGTGCTCGCCGATCAGGTTGACCCGACCGGGCGCGTCGGCGGTGACGGTCATGGCGCGAACTCGTCCAGCTTGACGGCGCGAAGCTCGGCGGCTTTGGCCTCGGGCAGCGCGTCGTTGGCGAAGAAACCGGCGCCGATCTCGGTCCCGGCCAGATATTTCAATTTTTGCGGCGTCCGCAGCGCCGGGTAGAACTCGAAATGAACGTGCGCCTCCGGGTGCGGCTGCCCGTCGGTCGGCGCTTGATGAATGCACATTAAATACGGCATCGGCTTGTCCCACAGTCCATCGTAGCGGAGCAGCGTCGATTTGAGGGCGCGGGCGAGGTCGGTCCGCTCGTCGTCGGTCAGATCGCTCAACAGCGGCGCCGGGCGTTTGGGCAACACCCAGACTTCGTAGGTGTAGCGGGCGCAGACCGGGACAAACGCGACGGCGTGCGGTCCATCGTAGATGATCCGGCGACCGTCTTTCAGTTCAGCCGCGATCAGATCGGCCAGCAACCCTCGACCGTGCTCGGCCCAGTGCTCGGCCTGCATCGATAGCTCGCGGGCGGGCACCGGCGGGACGACCGGGTAGGCGTAGATCTGCCCGTGCGGGTGCAGCAGCGTCACGCCGACCTCGACGCCCCGGTTCTCGAACGGCATCACATACACGATCTCGTCGCGCTCGCCGAGGGCTTTTGTTCGGTCGGCCCAGCAATCGACGATGAGGGCGATCTGGTCAACGGGCAAGCGGCCGAGCGAGGTCGTCGGGTCTTGCGTGAAGACGACCACCTCGCAAGCGCCGTTGCCGGGCCGGGTTGGGACGATCTCGGGAGGCGCGTCGTGCGCGGTCGGCGCCAGCGACGGGAACCGGTTGTCGAACACCGCCACGTCGTAATCGCCGGTCGGCAGTTCGGTCGGGTGATCGGGGTCGTGGGTTGGCGCGAGCGGGTTGTATTCGGGCGGCGGCAAGAACGTCCGGTTCTGCCGGTGCGCCGCGTAGGTCACCCACTCGCCGCGCAGCGGGTGCCAGCGCAGATGCGGATTCGCCTCAACCGGCTCGTCGCTCGGGCTTGGCGCCGTGAGATCGGGGCTGATCGGGCGACGCGAGTAGAGCGTCATCCGGCGCCCGTCCGGTTTGGTCAACTCGCGCTGAAACATGGCAAAATGGAGTTGGTGAACGGAAATCAGCCGGGATTGGCTCCGCCGGCAGCTTCGGGCGGCGCGTCGGCGGGCGGGAGCATCGGCAGGTCGGCCAGCGACTGTTGGAAGTTGAGGTTGAGGAACTGGTCGCGGCTGGCCGGCGGCGAACTCGTCGCCCGGTGCATGTGCTCAAGCGGAAACTTCGGCGTCCGGTCGGCGTAGAGCAGCCCGTTGGACTCCTGATAGGTGTCGGCGAACTGCGTGTAGCAGAAGCCCGCCAGCATCGGCAGCGAGTTGATCAGCACGAGCAGATTCGTGTAGCGCTGGGCAAACGCGCCGACCGAATCGGAGCGCGAGTAGCCCCACGTATGCGCGACATCCTGCGAGTAGGCGATCCCGCCGAACTCGGTCAGCATGATCGGCTGACCAGAGTGCGGGTGGCCTTCGAGCGTCAGCAGCCGACCGCCGGGGCGCTCGCGGTTGAACAGTCGCGGCAGGCTCTCGTCCATCCGGTAACGTCGCTGGATGCGCTCCAATCGGTCGTCGTAATCGTGGATGCCGATGATGTCGGTCGCGCTGCTTTCCCAACCGTCGTTGCCGATCACCGGCCGGGTTGGGTCGAGCGTCTTGGTCAGCGAGTAGATCGCTTGGATGTAGGAGCGCTGCGCCGGGATGTCGGGCAGGTCGGGCACGCCCCACGACTCGTTGAACGGCACCCATGCGACGATGCACGGGTGCGAGATGTCGCGCTCGATGGCGGCCATCCACTCGGTCGTCAGCCGTTCAATGGATTGAGGGGTGAAGCGGTACGCGCTCGGCATCTCGCCCCAGACGAGCAGCCCGAGCCGGTCGGCCCAATACAGATAACGCGGATCTTCGATCTTCTGATGCTTGCGGACGCCGTTGAATCCCATCGCTTTAGCCAGCTCGACATCGCGGCGGAACGCCTCGTCGTCTGGCGCGGTCAGGCCGGTTTCGGGCCAGTAGCCCTGGTCGAGCACCATCCGCAGCGTGTACGGTCGGCCGTTGAGGACAAACCGGTCGCCCTGAATATTGACCGAACGGAGCGCGGTGTAGCTTCGGACGCGGTCGATCACCCGGCCGTCTGTGTCGCGCAGCTCGATCTCGGCTTGGATCAACGTCGGCGAGTGCGGGCTCCAAAGCAACTCGTTGCGATAATCGTCGATGCCGGGATCGGAGAGCGACAGCCGCCGATGCACCTCGCCGGAGACGACGCCGTAGAGGTCGTCGATCAGCACCCGCTCGCCGAGCGTCAGCCGGAGCGAGAGGTGCAGCCCGTCGCGGATCTCGCCGGCGATCTTCGCGTCGAGCCCGATCTCGTAGCGCTCGACGCTGGAGGTCCAGCGCAGCGAACCGATCCGGCTGACCGGCACGCGCTCGATCCAGACCGTCTGCCAGATACCGCTCGTCCGGTAGTACCAGATCGAGTGCGGCTCGCGCTGCCAGTCCTGTTTGCCGCGCGGTTTCGCCAGATCGTGCGGATCGTCGTAGGCCCGAACGACCAGCGTTTGCTCGCCGCCGGGTTGGAGAAAGTCGGTCAGATCGAGCATAAACGGCGTGTAACCGCCTTCGTGGGTGCCGACGAGCGAACCGTTCAGCCAAACCGTCGCCTGATGATCGACGGCGCCGAAGTGGATCAGCAGCCGCTCACCGACGACCAGTTCGGGCGCGTTGAACGTCCGGCTGTACCAACAGGCGAGGAAATAACCGGTCTCGTGGACACCGGACGCGGGCGTTTCCGGGGCGAACGGGACGGTGATCGTTCGGTCCCAGCGGACGTGCTTCGGCAGGATGAACGTCCGGCCGTCGGGGTCGAGGGCGAAGCGCCACTCGCCGTTGAGCGAGGTCCAATCGTCGCGTTCGAGCTGCGGTCGGGGGTAAGCGTGCAAGGCGGCCTCGGTCTCGGCGGAAGGCGGAGCGGTTTCAAGCTCAACGGTCGGGATGGGCGGCGGGTTTCCCGATGCTTTTTTCGACCGGTTTCAACCCTCGCCGGGCGACCGGCATCCAACCGCTGATCAGCCCAGCGACCAGCGGGTTCACCACGAACATTCACCAGAGGCAAGCAGATGACACGGTTCGAAACGAAGGGGTGGATCGGCGCAGCGGCAACCGTGCTGGCGCTCGGAACGATGGCCGGATCGGCAGCGGCGCAGACGCGCGCGGTCGCTCGGATCGATACGGTCGGCGGCGACACGCTCTCGATCCGGGTCGGCCGGCAGGGCTCAGAAGTGGTCCGCTACCGCGAAGGCGGCGAGGAAGTCATCACCATCCGGCGCAAGGTGGACAGCGACGGCCGCCGCAGCGACGACGAACCGCTCGCCCGCCGCGACCGCGACAACGACAATACCGAGAGCGACGACAACGACGACCGCCACCGCTTCAACTTCTCCATCGGCGACGATGGCGACGACAGCGACAACGACGGTGACGGCGAGATGCACGTCTATCGCAACGAGGCCGGCGACACCGTTCGGGTCGAGCGTCGGGTTCGCCGCCGCCGCTCGGGTCGGCATTACCGGATCAACAACTGGCGGTGGAATCGCGACGAGAACGAGGACCGGTTCGCCGCGAGCAACGGGATGTTCGGCGGCGTCGATGCCGTCTATCAGCAGCTTCATGGCGACGAGTTCAACCGCCGACTCGCCCCGGCAGGGTTGCAGTTCAACGAGGACCAACTGCTGCTCGGCGGCGGCATCTACATCCAAGGCGACCACATCCGGCTGGGCTACACCGGTTCGGGCTGGACTCGGGAAGAGACGCGGCTCGACTTCGGCGTCAAGCGGACCGCCACGCTGCGGCTCGGCTACGGCGCCTTTACGGGTGAGTATGTCTGGGGCTTCGGCCACCACCGGGTCGAACTCGGGCTCGGCGGCGTGATCGGGCAGGGTCGGGTGCTGCTCGGGATCAACCGGCAGGTCGGCGGCGACCCGAGCTTCGACGACGTGGTCGGCGGGATCGTCGCCGATTCGGTCGGGCGCTACACGACGACGCTCGAGACGCGGCCGTTCATCATCGGCCCGCGTGCCAGCCTCCGGCTGCACGTGGTTGGCCCGTTCAGCGTGATGGCCTCGGGCGCGTACCTGTTCGGCCAATCCGACAAGTGGAAGCAGAACCGGTTGCTGTTCGACGACAAGGGGCTCGATGTCGTCGCCGGGCCGACCTACAAGTTCAACCAGCCGGTCGTCCAAGTCGGGCTGTATTTCGGCAGTTGAACCGACCCGACGGACAGCACGCTGCGAGGCGGGAGGCATCGGCTCCCCGCCTCGCTTTTTTCGCACCCGACGCCAGATCGTGCTCCGAGGCGTATCTTTCTGTTCGGCTGAAAGAAACTTTGGAGATCCGCCATGCGCCGCCTTGCCCTGCTTATCCTCTTGCTCGCCGGTCTGACCGGACGGGTCGAAGCGCAACCGATGCAGCCGTCGTGGCGCGTCCTGCCCGGCGCACCGGTCGGCTCGTCGCGCAACGATGACGGCTTTTTCGTCTCACCGACCCTCGGTTGGGTCGTCAACGGACTCGGGCGGATCTACAAGACGACCGACGGCGGCGCCTCGTGGACGTTGCAGCTCGACCGGCAGCGGCAGACGTACTTCCGCGCCGTCGGGTTCGCCGATTCGCTCCACGGCTGGGCGGGCAACCTCGGCACCGAGGAGTTCGGCGCCAACGTCACCGACCCGACGCTGCTCTACGCCACGTCGGACGGCGGGACGACGTGGACGCCGGTCACGAACATCACCGGACCGCTGGGTCGCGGCGTCTGCGGCATTCGGGTCGTCAACCGCGACGTAATCTACGCGGTCGGCCGGGTGCGCGGCCCGAGCGTGCTGATGAAAAGCATCGACGGCGGCCAGTCGTGGACCTCGCAGGACATGACCGCCTACGCCGCCGGGCTGATCGACGCCTATTTCACCAGCCCCGATTCGGGCTTCGTCGTCGGGTTGAGCGACGTGGATCAGACCAAGTCGCACGGCGTCGTCATCGGGACGACCGACGGCGGCAAGACGTGGACGCGGCGGGCGCTCTCGAGCCGAACCGGCGAGTGGTGCTGGAAGATCACGTTTCCCTCGCGCCGGGTCGGTTATGCGTC
>JBBSVG010000159.1:0-6446 GCA_038233775.1 Bacteroidota bacterium
CCTCGGCTGTCTCGGCGTCGCCTTCGTCGGGCATCATCAGCACGGCATCCGGCGTCTCATGCTCCGAAGTCATCGTCCACGGGTCGGCAGTCATCAGTTGCATCGGCAGCGCCTCTCGGGTCAGGATCAGGGTCGGCGAAAAGACGATGTATCGGGCTGAACAGCCGACGCACCGCTGCCTCTCTTTTTCCAAAGCCCGAGCCAAGCGATCCCTTTGCCCCACAGGCTGCCAGCGGGGCCGTTTTGGGCGATTTGTGTCGCAACACACGATCTGTCAATCGCACCGACGAGAGCCGCCGTTCAGAAACAGAACGCCGGTTGAGCGACATGAACCGCTTTAGCCAAGTCACCGAACGCAAAACCGCCGCGCCTTTCGGTTGAAGGGCGCGGCGATTTTGTTTGGCAAAAAACCTCGGCTCAGAGCCGCTTACGGAGTCGGGCGACGGGGATCATCATCTGCTCGCGGTACTTCGTGACGGTCCGGCGGGCGATGTTGTAGCCTTCCTTGTTGAGCATCTTGGCGATCTTGTCGTCGGAGAGCGGCCGACGACCGTCCTCCTTCTCGATGATCTCCTTGATGATCGCCTTCAACTGCTTGTTCGAGACTTCCTCGCCCGAATCGGTCTCGAGCCCTTCCGAGAAGAAGTATTTCAGCTCGTAGGTGCCGAAATCGGTCTGCACGTACTTGCCGTTGACGACCCGGCTGACGGTCGAGATGTCCATCCCGATGATGTCGGCCACGTCTTTCAGGATCATCGGCCGCAGGTGGCCGGAGCCGTGCAAGTAGAACTCGCGCTGCAGTTCGACGATAGCCGACATGACCTTCTGCATCGTTTGGCGCCGCTGCTGGATCGAGTTGATGAACCAGCGGGCGCTCTCGACCTTCTGCTTGATGAACTGCTTGGCCTCGTCCGTCACCGAACTGCTCTTGTTGAGGATCATGTCGCGATACGCCTTGTTGATGCGTAGCGGCGGCACGTTCCGGTCGTTGAGCGTGATGACGAAATCGCCCTCGTTCTGCGTGACGGTGAAGTCCGGGATGACGTAGTTCTCGCTGCCGGTGAAGTGGCCTTCGCCCGGCTTCGGGTTGAGCGAGCGGACCAGTTCAAGCGCCGTCCGCAGGCTCGATTCCGTCATCGAGAGCTTGCGCATGATCTGCTCGAAGTGCTTCATCGTGAACTCTTCGTACGTCCCTTCGAGGATGCGGACGGCGTCGTCGCGACCGTCGATCTCGCTCGGCAGGACGAACAACTGTACCAGCAAGCATTCTCGCAGCGACCGGCTGGCGATCCCGACCGGATCGAGCAACTGGATCTGCCGCAGGACGTGCTCGATCTCGGGCGCCGTCGCGTCGTCGCCGGTCGCGAACAACAGATCGTCGATGATCGCGGTCACGTCGCGGCGCAGGTAGCCGTCCTCGTCGATGGAGCCGATGATCTGCTCGCCGATGGCGGTTTCCTTCTCGGTCAGGTCGAGCAGCACGAGCTGTTCGGACAGGTGCTCGGACAGCGTCCCGATGTACGGTTGCGGCAGTTCGCGCCGCTCCTCGGGCGAGTTATCGACCTGCGCCTTGTGCCCGTAGAGGTCGTCGGTGTGGAGGAAGTCCTCCCAATCGTACTCCTCGTCGCGCTCGCGTTCCTCTTTCTCCTCTTTCGATTCGGTCGGCTCGGCCTGTTCCTCCTGCTCGGGCGTCTCGTCTTGGACCTCTTCCTGCTCCTCGTCGAGACCCTCGTCGAGCAACGGGTTGATCTCGAGTTCGGCCTTGATCCGCTGCTCGAGCGCCAGCACGGGGAGCTGGAGCAGCTTGATATATTGAATCTGCTGCGGCGAGAGCTTCTGCTGGAGCTTCTGCGTCTGCGAGAGTTGAAGCATAAAACGGGGTCCTCGTCAAGAAGGCGCCAGAAGTCGGCACCGGGGGAAAGTCAATCGGGAGCGCCGGTCATCCGGCGACAGGCAAGTCGAGTTCAGCGGGGACGGTAGCGGCGAGCGGCGGCCGGTGAGACAGCGGCGGGTCGCTTGCCCGGTCGCAGCCGACAGACGGCGAGAAACTCGCGATACCACTGCTCGCCGAAGCGTCGCGTCAGGGGTCCGGCCAAGAAATCGCGCAGCTTGATGTTTTCCGCCTCGCCGCGACGGCGCCCCGGCTCGCACTCGGGGATCTGCACATAGTTCAGCACCGGCTCGCCGAACCACGTGCGGACCCGGATTGGGAACAGGTGGCAACTGATCGGCTTGGGCCAATCGGTTTCGCCCCGGTGATAGGCTTGCTCGATGGCGCACTTGGCGATATCGCCGTCGTACACGACAAACACGCACTCGGCCCCTTCTGGTGCGGTCGTGATCATCAGCCCGCCCATCTCGTCCGACTCGACCAATCCGCGCGTCTCGGCCACCTGAACCGCCTCAGCCCGAAGATGCGACCGGACGATCTCGAACGCCGCCGCTAACTTCGGCACCTCGGCTTCCTCTATCGGGGCGCCGCCCTCGCCGACCACGCAGCAGGCGCCTTTGCAGCGGCCTAGATCGCAGGCGAACCGCGCCTGTGGGATCTCGTCGGAGGCGACCACGTCCTGGATGAAAATCACGGCGGTTGCTCGTTCTCTGGCCGTTCTCGGGTTGGCTCTGCCGACAAGATACGTTGCGACCGACCCAAAGGAAAGCCCCGCGACCGTCCGCTCTCTCGAATTGGCACAATGCGTGCGCGGAACGCAAAGTTCCCACCCCAACTGCCGCTGTCCGCCTGCCTATTCATAAGGGCTGAGACGTGGTTCTCCGGGGTAGGGTGGTGCGTCGCGCCCGACCTGTTGTTGAAAGGGTCGCTGCCGACCGACATCTGCCGGGTCGCCTGTCCGCTGAGGGTCGCGGAGGTTGCCAGATCCGGGCGGGGCTCGGCTCGTCAGCCTGCGTCCGAGATACCGCCCGCCGGGTCTGGCACTTCCTCTCGACCGAGAAGAAGTGCTTTTTTTATGGCCGTCACCGTCGGGCAGATCCTCGCCGCGCTGGAGCGCTGGGCGCCGCCGGCCGTCGCGTGGGAGCGTGACACGGTCGGGCTGCTCATTGGCGAGCCCGAGGCGCCGGTGACTCGGGTGCTGATCGCGCTGGACGCGACCGAGGCTGTGCTCCGGCAGGCGGTCGAGACGGGCGCCGAGCTGGTCGTGACCCATCACCCGCTGCTGTTTCGTCCGCTCCGCACGCTGAGCGAGGCGACGGCCGGACCGGTCGCCGGGCTTGCGGTGCGGTTTGTTCGGGAGAATGTGGCGCTGGTCGCGGTCCACACGAACCTCGATTTCATCACCGGCGGGACGTCGTTCGCCCTGGCCGAGTTGCTCGGACTGACCGATGTCGAGTTGCTGGCGCCCGTACCGGCGCCGGTTGGACTGACTGGCGGACCGTTCGGCAACGGCGCCATCGGGACGTGGACGGCGACCGACGGCGCGCCTGATGTCGTGCTGTCGGCGATTCGGGACCGATTGGGCGCGGCCGGACTGCGGGTTTCTGGCGAGGCGCCGACTGGAACGGTTCGCCGCGTGGCCGTCTGCGGCGGCTCGGGCAGCGACCTGATCGACGTGGCCCGGCAGAAAGGCGCCGATTTGTATCTGACGAGCGACGTGACGTACCACCGGTTTTTCGACGCCAATCTGTTACTGGTCGTCGCCGAGCATGACGAGACCGAGCGGCCGGTGCTCGGCCGGATCGCCGACCGGTTGCGCCGCGACGTGCCGGGGCTCGATCACATCGACCTGTTCGGTCGGACGACGAGCCCGATTCGCTGGATTATTTGATTGCATTCTGGACCCGATGTCGATACGCGCCTCTTCGGGGCGGGGTTGGCGTCTTCCGCACCGGGATTGCCCGGCGGGATTACACGAGGGAAGAGGAGAGACACCTTGGAGCCGAAGCTGCGTCACCTGGCCCAGTTGCAGAGCATTGATTCCCAACTCGACGAGCTGATTCGCCTGCGCGGCGATCTGCCGGCGGAGATCGCGAAGCTGACCGCCGAGATCGAGGCGCTCGAAGGCAAGAGCCGTCGCGGGCAGGAGACGCTCCGCTCGGCCGAGAGCGAGCGGACCCGGTTGCAGACCGATCTGGTCGAGGGGCGCGAGAAGATCGAGAAGTACAAGCAGCAGCAGTTCAACGTCCGCAACAACCGCGAGTACGATGCGCTGACCAAAGAGATCGACGCCAAGACCCGCGAGATGGAGTCGGCCGAGAGTCGCTTGCGCGAGCTGACCGACAACGAATCGAGCGCTGGCCGGACCGTTTCGGAGAGCGGGACCCGGCTCGACGAAGTCCGCCGTGTGCTCGACGAGAAGGAAACTGAGCTGAAGTCGGTCATCGCCGAGACGGCCCGTGAAGAGGACGATCTGCTGGCCGAGCGGAAGAAGCTCGTCCCGGAGATGGACCCGGCCGACGTGCAGTTCTACGAGCGGATTCGCGGCGCCAAAGCCGACGGCAAGGCGGTCGTGCCGCTCCGCCGGGGCGCTTGCGGCGGCTGCTTCAAGGTCGTCCCGCCGCAGCGGCAGGTCGAGATCCGGCAGATCAACCGGCAGATCGCCTGCGAGTTCTGCGGCCGCGTGCTGGTGCCGGAAGAGCTGATGCAGCCGGCCTGAAGAGTGGGGCCGTCGGCAAGAGCGACGGCCAATCGATGTGCAAGCGGGTTGGGCGACCGCGCCGCCAATGCCCTGTTCCCCGACGCCCCGGCGTCGATCCGGGAGCCGATGGCTGGCGGTGAGGAAAGTCCGAACTCCACAGAGCAGGGTGCCCGGTAACGCCGGGGCGGCGTGAGTCGACGCCAACGTGCAACAGAAAGCAAACCGCCGATGGCCCTCGCAAGGGGGATCAGGTAAGGGTGAAACGGTGGGGTAAGAGCCCACCAGATCGGGCGGCAACGTCCGGTGCTGGGTAAACGCCACCCGGAGCAAGACCAAACAGGAGGCGCTCGCCGGTCCGCCTGCACCCCGACGGGGCGGGGGAGGACCGGCGGGGAGGGCTGCTCGCCCGAGTCGTCTCTGGGTAGGTCGCTCGAGCTTGTCGGCAACGGCAGGCCCAGATAAATGGTCGCCCACTCGAACCTCGGTTCGGGGGACAGAATTCGGCTTACAGACCCGCTTGCACAGTCTGCCGCCGGAAGGGTTAGGGATCGGCGTCGGGGATTGCGTATTTTCCCCCACACCAACTCCCTGACCCTTCCCGCATTTTTACCCCTTTTCCATGCTGCATCGTTATCTGTGGCGACACGCGCCCGAACCCGACGCCGATCTCGTCGCCGCGCTGGCTGCCGAACTCAACCTCACCCAACCGCTGGCCCGACTGCTCGCTCGTCGCGGCGTGACCTCGTTCGAGTCGGCCAGAACCTTTTTTCGTCCGTCGCTGGCGAACCTGCACGATCCGTCGCTGATGCGCGACATGGACCGCGCCGTCGCTCGCTTGTCTCGGGCGCTTGATGCTGGCGAGCGGATTCTGGTCCACGGCGACTACGACGTGGACGGGATCACCGGCTGCTCGATGCTGTTCATGGCGCTGCGCGACACGTTCGGCGCCGCCGTCGATTACTTTATCCCCGACCGGCTCGAGCACGGCTACGGCCTATCGAGCGGCGGACTCGACCGGGCCGAAGCGCTCGGCGCGACGCTGATTGTCGCGGTTGACAGCGGGATCACGGCGGTCGAGTCGGTGGCCGAGGCCAAGCGGCGCGGGATCGAGGTCGTCATCTGCGACCACCACGAGCCGGGCGACGTGCTGCCCGACGCGGCGGCGGTGCTCGACCCGAAACGCCGTGATTGCGACTACCCGTGCAAGCTGCTGACCGGCTGCGGCGTTGGGTTCAAGCTGCTGCAAGGGCTGGCCCAAGCGCGCGGGATCGACGCGGAAAAGGTCCACGGCTACCTCGATTTCGTCGCTCTCTCGATTGCCGCCGACATCGTCCCGATCACTGGCGAGAACCGGACGATGATGGCCGTCGGCGCCGATGTGCTCAACTCGGACGAGGCGCGGGTCGGATTCAAGGCGCTGATGGAGACGGCCCGAATGGCCGCTGGTGGCGTGCGGACCGAGTCCATCGTCTTCACGCTCGCGCCGCGACTGAACGCGGTCGGTCGAATCGCCTCGGCCGAAGAAGCCGTCGCGCTGCTCGTTTGCCCCGATCCCGCCGAAGCGCGTCGCTTGGCGCTTGGGATCGAGGAGCGGAACCTTGCCCGGCGACAGTTGGACGCTCGGGCGTTCGAGGAAGCTCGGGCGCTGGCCGACCGGGCGCTCTCGGCCGGCGACGGCCACGGACTCGTGCTCCACGGCGAGACGTGGCACCCCGGCGTGATCGGGATCGTCGCCGCCAAACTCGTCGAGCGCTATCACCGCCCGACCGTTGTCTTCGCCACGGCGCCCGACGGCTCGGTCAAGGGATCGGCTCGCGCCGTGGCGGGGTTCGATCTGTACGCGGCGTTGCAGAA
>JBBSVG010000160.1:0-6429 GCA_038233775.1 Bacteroidota bacterium
CAGCTGACTCTGGGTCTCGAGGTAGCTCTGCTGGAGCTGGATGAACTCCGGGTTGCGGATGACGGCCAGCACTTGACCCTTGCGGACCCGACTGCCGGGCAATAGCGTGGTCCGCTCCACAAAGCCACCGAGCGGGGCGCTGACGGACATCAGTTGGGCCGGAGGCACGTCGAGCATCCCGTTGACCTTCAGCCCCCCGCCCAGCACCCGCTGTTCGAGTGGCCCGGTACGGACGCCGGCCAGTTGCTGCTCATCATCACTGAGGGTGACGACGTCGGACGTTGTGGTGATATCGGTCGCTGCCGGTTCGGTGGCGGGCTCGTCGCGGTTGCAGCCGGTCATCAGCAGCAGCAGCAGCAGGGCGGCTGGCTTGAACAGAGGGATGTGCATATCGGGAAAGTTCGGGGTTCAGAGGAAGAGAGCGATGTCAATCGGTTACGGGGTCGAGGTCAGCAGGTAATCCAGTTCGATGGCGGCCCGGTTGTGGTCGAGCAACGCGTCGAGATAATCGGTGCGCAGGCGCAGGGCACGGCCCAGATGGATCAGGTACTCGGCGTACCCATTCTCACCGGCCTTGAAGGCATTGGTGGCTACCCGCGCAATGACCTCAGCCTGGGGCAGACCGGTCTGCTCATAGAACCGCAACCGCTGCGCTTGATCGGCACGCCGGGCCAAGAGTTCATCGAGTCGGCCGGCCAATTCGACCTGGGCACGGGCGTAACCCGTCAGGGTCACCTGTTCCCGCAGCCGTGCGGCCTGGACGCGTGCCTTCTGGGGCTGTCGCCAGAGGGGCACGCTGACCGAGACCTCGACCCCGTGAAACCGGTCGCCTGCGGTGTAGTCCCGAGTCACGCCGTCAACCACCTGCGGACCGATCAGCGACTGGTTGAAGTAGCCCACGCTCAGTCCGGGATTCCCCTGGGCCTGGGCGACCTGTGTCTCCGCTCGACTCACCTCCACCTGGCGACGAAGCAGTTGGGACAGGAGCGTGTGGGCCAGTCGGGCCGTATCGGCTGTCGTTACCCCAGATGTGAGGGGGAGCAGGATGCTGTCGGCCACGGCCACGGGGCGGGCACTCTGCAGCAGCGCTTGGAGCTGCCGCAGGGCCACCTGATAGTCGGTGCGGGCCTCGGCCAGCCGGAGGCGGGTTTCCCCCTGCTCCACCTGCGCAGTCGAGACTTCCAGCCGGGCCGTTTCACCGGTACGGAAGCGGAGTTCGGCGGCTCGGACGAACTCGGTGTAGAGGCTGTCTTGGGTGGCGAGGGTGGCGAGCCGGTGTCGGGCATAGACAGCGGCCTCGTACTGGAGCCTGACCTGTCGGCGAACCTCAGCCCGAGCCAGCGCCACCTGTTGTTCCTGGGTGGCGACCTGCGCTCGGGCCAGTTGTACGAGCGCGCGATAGGAACCGGGCCAGGGGATCGGTTGGGTGATGGTGAACTGGTTGTCTCTCCGGGTGGAGTTGTATTGGCCGTAACTGCCCTGAAAGGTGGTCCGGCCCACGTCACGGGCGGCGCCCACGGCGGCCTGTTGCGCGTCCAGTTGTTGCTGGGCACCCAACACGGTCCCACTCTGCCGCAGGGCCAGTTCGACGGCTTGCGAAACGGTCATGCTCTCACCGACCGGGCCGTTGATGACGGGCGATTGCGCCTGCCCGAGCCCCGGCATCAGGGTGAGACCCAGCAGCACGAGCCCCAGGAGCGCGGTCGTCATCGGGGCATCCGGGGCTGATGACGTGCGCCGGGCGGCTCGCTGTTCCACGAGGAAGTAGAGCACCGGCAACACCAGCAGCGTCAGCAGGGTGGCCGTCACCAACCCGCCGATCACCACGGTCGCCAGCGGTTTCTGCACCTCGCCACCGGCGGAGTTGGCCAACGCCATCGGCAGGAACCCCAGCGAGGCCACGGCTGCCGTCATCAGCACGGGGCGCAGGCGCACACCGGTGCCTTCCAGAATGCGAGCCCGTAGCTCGGTCATGCCCTCCGACTTGAGCTGGTTGAAGTAGCCGATCAGCACGATGCCGTTGAGCACGGCGACGCCGAACAAGGCGATGAAGCCCACCCCGGCCGAGATGCTGAACGGCATGTCCCGCAGCCAGAGAGCCACCACGCCGCCGATGGCCGACAGCGGGATGGCCGTGAAGATCAGCACGGCCTGCGTGACCGATTTGAAGGTGGCGTAGAGCAGCAAGAAGATGAGCAACAGCGCCACCGGCACGGCGATCAGCAGCCGACCCCGAGCCGATTGCAGGTTCTCGAACTGTCCCCCGTAGGTCGCGTAGTAACCCGGCGCGAACGTGATCCGCTGGTCTACGCGCTGCTGCACCTCCCGTACGAGCCCCTCCACGTCGCGGCCCCGGACGTTGAAGCCGACGGTGATCCGGCGTCTGGCATCGTCGCGCTGAATCTGGCTGGGGCCGGAAATCAACGCCACCGAGGCGAGCTGATCGAGCGGGATCTGGCGCCCGTCCGGGGTGGAGACGAACAACTGGCGCACGTTCTCGATATTCTGCCGGTAGTCTTCCTTGAGCCGGATCACCAGGTCGAAGCGGCGCTCCTGCTCGAACACCTGTCCGGCCACCTGTCCGGCGAAGGCCGCCTGAACGGTGCGGTTCACATCGGCCACCGACAGGCCGTATTGAGCCAGCTTGTCCCGGTCGATGCGAGCCACGATCTGTGACTGTCCGGTGGCGCGCTCCACATAGAGGTCGGTTGCCCCAGGGAGCCCCTTGATCAAGTCGCCCACTCGGGCGGCGTAGTCGTCGAGCTGCTGTAGATCCTCACCGAAGATCTTGATGACCACATCCTGCTTCGCCCCGGAGATCAACTCGTTGAAGCGCATCTGGATGGGTTGCTGGAAGCCGAAGGTGACACCCGGAATGGTGCTGAGCCGCTCGGACATCTTTTCCACCAGCCCTTCTCGGTCGGCGGCCGAGGTCCACTCGTCGCGGTCTTTCAGCACGATGATCAGGTCGCACGCCTCGGTCGGCATTGGGTCGGTCGGGATCTCGGAGGAACCGACCTTGGCCACCACCTCCTTAACCTCCGGGAAGTGTTTGAGCAGCAGACCGGCGGCCTGCTGGGCCTTCTCGGCGGTGTAGGTGATCGAGGAGCCGGGCAGCACCCGAGTTTCCACGGCGAAGTCGCCCTCTTCGAGGGTTGGGATGAACTCGCCGCCCAGGGTGCCGAAGAGCAACACGGCGCCGAGAAACAGGGCGGCGGAGGTGCCCAGCACCAGCGTCTTGGCGTCCAGCGCCCAGTTGACCGTTCGCTGGTAACGCAGCGCCAGCCGGCCCAGCACCCGGTCGGAGAAGCCCGGTTCGTGCTTCGTGTTGCGGCTCAGGGCCAGCGCCGACATCATCGGCACGTAGGTCAGCGACAGGATGAACGCCCCCAGGATGGCGAAGGCCACGGTCTGGGCCATCGGCCGGAACATCTTGCCCTCGATGCCGCCGAGGGCCAGCAGCGGCAGGTAAACGATCAGGATGATGATCTCACCGAAGGCGGCCGACGAGCGAATCTTGCTGGCCGCCCCGTAGACCTCGCGGTCCATCTCAGCCCGACTGAGCTGGAGGTAATCGACGGGCCGGTTCAGGGTGGCGAGCCGGTGGACGATGGCTTCCACGATGATGACGGCCCCATCGACGATCAGCCCGAAGTCGATGGCCCCCAAGCTGAGCAGGTTGCCTGAGACGCCGAACGTGCGCATCAGGCCGATGGCGAAC
This sequence comes from Bacteroidota bacterium, assembly GCA_038233775.1. Classification (GTDB taxonomy): domain Bacteria; phylum Bacteroidota; class JBBSVG01; order JBBSVG01; family JBBSVG01; genus JBBSVG01. The sequence goes on from JBBSVG010000160.1 coordinate 3,722, forward strand.
AGCATCGACAGCGGGATGACCGAGGCCACCACCAACCCCGCTCGCCAGTTGCCGAGAAAGAGCACCAGCACGAAGATGACGATCAACGCCCCCTCGGCCAGGTTCCGGGTCACGGTGCCGATGGCCTGATCGACCAGCTTGGTCCGGTCGAGGAACGGCTCGATGACCACGCCCTCGGGCAGCGTCTTCTGGATGACGGCCATCCGCTCCTTGACGTCGCGGATGACTTCCGAGGAGTTGGCGCCTTTGAGCATGAGCACCAGCGCACCGACGACTTCTCCCTCGGTGTTCCGGGTCATCATGCCGTAGCGGACCGAGTGACCGAAGCGCACCTCGGCCACGTCTCGCACCAGCACGGGCACGCCGGTGGCGGTTGTGGGGCCTTTGACGACCATGCGCCCCACGTCTTCGAGCGAGCCGGCCAGCCCCTCGGTGCGGATGAAGTAGGCCGCCGGGTTCCGGTCGATGTAGGCGCCGCCGGTGTTCTCGTTGTTCTGCTCCAGGGCGTTGAAGACGTCGGTGATGGTCACGTTGAGGCTGCGCAGCCGCTCCGGGTCGAGTGCCACCTCGTACTGCTTCACGAAGCCGCCGAAGCTGCTCACGTCGGCCACGCCGGGGGTGCCCAGCAGTTGCCGACGAACCAGCCAGTCCTGCATGGTGCGCAGTTCGGTGGGCGAATACCGCTGCTCGTAGCCTTTTGCCGGGTGCAGCACGTACTGGTAGATCTCGCCGAGGCCGGTGGTCACGGGCGCCAGTTCCGGGGTGCCGACACCCGTGGGAATCTGTCGTTCAGCGTCTTTGATCCGCTCCGTGACCTGGTTGCGCGCCCAGTACACGTCCACGTTGTCGGGGAAGACGATGGTCACCACCGAGAGGCCGAAGCGGGAAAACGACCGCACCTCCTCGATGCCGGGGATGGTGGCGATGCTCTGTTCGATGGGGAACGTCACCAGCCGCTCCACATCGGGCGCGCCCAGCGAAGGCGTCTGGGTGATGATCTGGACTTGGTTGTTGGTGATGTCGGGTACGGCGTCGATGGGCAGATGGACCACGGAGTAGCCGCCCCAGACCACGAGGGATAGGGTCAGCAACCCGATCAGCAGCTTGTGGCTGATCGAGAAGCGAATGAGAGCGTCGAGCATGAAAAGAAAGGGCTGAATGAACGGTACGCCCATGCACCCCGGTCGGCCGTCTGCCGGTGGGGTGGGACTCTACCTGGAAAAACGAGGTTCATTCAGACGCGAGGCGGCTGCCAACAGGAGCGCACGACTCCGCTGGCAGGAGGCTGGCAAGGTGCTGATGGGGATTGGGGCGGCGCCCCGGCGTACATCGAGGGTGTCGTGGGCTGCCACTTGTCCGTGATCGGCAGACAGTACAGGGTCGCCGTCGGGGTGTCGTGGCCGTGATGCAGCGGAAGGGACTGATGGTCCGTAGCGTCGGGGTGCTGGTGGTCCTCGCCCAAGTAGTGGTCGAAGAAGAAGTCCCAGAAGCCCTCAGCCTGATGATCCGTCCCGTGGTGCTGCCAGAGCGCAGAGGCATCCGCCAGTTCACGGGTATCGGCTCCGGGGAGGAGGCCGACCGCGAACAGGTGAAGACCGAGCAAGAGGGGCAGGAAGCGGCGGATCATTGGGTGCAAAGATACACGTATCGGCGTGGATTTCCCGGAGACGTTCCAGGGTGCTCGGTCGGTGTGCCGCTCAAATCCAGTGTCTCGGGCTCTACGCAACCCCGACGAACCGAATAAGCGAATTCTGCACTCCTCGTTCATCACTCGCTTCCATCGCTTTCCTAAATGAACCGGGCGACGGCCTCCGCTGGGGAGACCGTCGCCCGATCTGTTTGAGCCAGCCCGACCGTTACCGGGCGCCGACCGGCTGGATGGCGATATCGGCGGTCTGCTCGTCGCCGTGGCGGACCGGAGCATCGGCGCCGTGGCCGTTGGTCGCGTGTCCATCAGCACCGTGACCGTTCGTCCCGTGGCCGTTGGCGAGGTGGGCTCCGTGTCCGTCACCCTTGTTGCGGCCGAACAGGTGGCCGAGCGAGGTCCGCCACGAGTCGAAGATCTCATAGATCGTCGGGATGACGAGCAGCGTCAGGAACGTCGCCGTTAAGGTGCCGCCGATGACGGCGACGCCGAGCGGGGCGCGCGACTGGGCGCCTTCCCCACGACCGAGGGCGACCGGCAGCATCCCGGCGATGAGCGCGAACGTCGTCATCAAGATCGGCCGCAGGCGAGTCGCGCCGGCCTGGATGATCGCTTCCCTCGTGGGTAGCCCCTGCTCCTTGCCCCATTTGGCAAAGTCGATCAGCAAAATCGCGTTCTTGGCGACGATGCCCATCAGCAGGATCACGCCGATCATGCTCATGATGTTCAGCGTCGAACCGGTGATCAGCAGGCCGAGCATGACGCCGATCAGCGACAGCGGCAAGGACAGCATGATCGCCAGCGGATCGAGGAACGAGCCGAACTGGACCACCAGAATCAGGTACATCAGCATCACGGCGATGCCGAGCGCGCCGATGATCCGGCCGAACACCTCCTGCTGGCTCTCCGTCTCGCCGCCCTGGCTGACCTGGTAGCCAGCCGGCAGCGGGATGGTGCTCAACTGCTTGGTGATGTCGCCAACGACTTCCGTCAGCGGTCGGCCCTGGGTGTTGGCTTGGACCGAGATGACCTTGTCGCGGTTCAGGTGGTCGATCTGCGCCGG
>JBBSVG010000161.1:0-6376 GCA_038233775.1 Bacteroidota bacterium
CCGGGTCGGTCGGGCGAGGACGTTCGGGACGCCGAGGCGGAGATTGCCGGCCAGGAGGGCTTGCCCGACGATGTCCAACCGGTCGGCATACCCGATCACATCACCGCCGCCGGCCGCGACGAGGCCGGTGTGCTCGCCCAGCCCGACGGCGAGGTTGCGGTCGAGTCCGGCAAGCGAGCGGTACGCCGTTGAGGCCCACGCCTCTTCGCCCGAGGCGCCGACCAGCGAGAACCGCTTCTGCGCCGGCAGATCGTCGCCGCCGACGCCCAAGATGCCGCGCATCGTCAGCCCGAAGCCGCGACCGAACGGAAGCTGGTGGACGAGTTCAACCCACCCCTTGCCGAACGGTCGGTTCTGCTGCGGGGCTTCGGGTCGCCGGTAGGTCGGAAACGGCTGAACCGGGTCATCATAATAGTAGCCCCCGTAAGGGTTGGGCGTGCCGCTCCACGAGTTGAAGAGGCTGGTTTCGCCCTCGACCGTTAGGCGCGTCCGGCCGGTTTTGCTGACGAAGCCGAGCCGCGTGTGCAGCCCGTAGAACTGGCCCGGCGACCACGGCAGGCGGCCGGTTACGAGGTCGATCCGCTCGCCTTTGCCCGCGCCTTCGAGCATCTGATGGTCGGCCCAGACCGACACGGTGACCGTCGGTTCCGGTCGGGCGAGATAGCTGCCGAACGATTTGGTCAGCCCGATTCGCTCGGTGCGGACGCCGTAGAGCCACGAGGCGCGGAGCTGCACCAGCCCGTCGCGACCGACAAAATCGGCCGGGTGCGCGAAGCCCAAATCGTACTCCAGCCGACCCGGATCGGTCGCGTACCACGCGCCGAGCGACAGCCGCCGCTCGTTCCGCGCATAACCGCCTTCCGCCCGAGCGCCGAGCCGCAGCCCGGTCAGCTCGCCGTACCAGACGCTCGGTCGCGCGGTCAGCCAGTACGCATCGAGCGGCGGCGCCAATTGCGGCTGGGTGTACAGATAGGTCCGCAGCTTCGTCACGCCGTAGCCGTTGTTCAGCCGGTTCATGTCTTGGACGAGCGGATCGGGCAGCAGTTCGGCTTTCCGCAGCGGCGCATCGAGCAGCAGCCGGATCGTGTGCCGCTCGCTGTTCCACTTCATCGTCGGCGCCAGTATCTCGCCGGGCGACAGCGGGCGGTGGCCGTGGGCCAGATCGAGCGGGACGTGGACGCGCTGCGTTTGGCCGCCTTTCAGCGTCAGCGTTAGGTCCAGCGGCAGGATGCCCCGGTCGCGGTTGGAGACGGTGATCTCGACCGGCCAGCGTTTCTGCCCGTCGTCCGATTGGATCGCTTCCCCGCGCAGCACATGGTCGAGCGCGTAATCATACTGGTCGGTCGAGCGCAGCCACGTGTCGAAGAACCAGTCGAGTTCCATCCCGCTGACGTCCTCGGCGACCCGCTGAAAATCGTCCGGCTGCGGGTGTTTGAAGTGCCAGCGGTCGATATAAACGTGCATCGTTTGGTTGAAAAGCGAGTCGCCGACGATGGCTTTGAGCATCGCCAGCGTCGTCCCGCCCTTCGAGTAATAGGCCGTGTTGCCAACCGAGTTGTCGGGGAAGCGGTCGGGGTGCCAATTGAGCGGATATTCTTCGTAGCCGGACCGGGCAACCGCTTGGTAGCCGCGCAACGTGTTCTCCAGATCGCTCATCGGCAGGACGAAGAAGCGGTCCAGCGCGTCGGTGTCGAAATCGACGTCCGAGCCGAACAGGTCGGTCAGCGCGACCGACTCGGCCCACGACGTCATCCCCTCGTCCATCCAACCGTAGCGGCTCTCGTTCGAGCCAAGCAGCCCGTAGAACCAGTTGTGTCCCATCTCGTGGGCCGTCACGCTCGCCAGATCGTAGCGTGAGCGTAACCCGCGCAGCATGACGAGTTGCGGATACTCCATCCCGCCGTCGCCGCCCATCGCGACGGTGAACTGGTTGTATGGATACTTGCCATACGTCCGGTTGTAGGTCTGGATGATCGAGCGGCACCACGCGGGCATCTCGGTCCACAGCGGCGCCGCGTTCGGCGTATAGAGCAGGTGAATCGTCACGCCGTCAACCGAAGTCGTGTCGTGGCGGTACTGCGTGTCGGCGACCCACGCGAAGTCGTGGACGGTCGTCGCCTGGAAGCGCCATGTGGTCGAGTCGCCGGTTGCGGCGGTCGCGGCGCCGTAGCCGTGGCCGACCTCGTCGGGGTTCAACAGGTCGCCGGTCGCCCCAACGGTGTAAGCGCTCGGCAGCGTCAAGTTGACCGAGAAATCGCCCCAAACGCCGTAGAATTCGCGGCCGATGTACGGATCGGGGTGCCAGCCGTCGCGGTCGTACTCGGCCAGCTTCGGATACCATTGCGACATCGAGTAATCGACGCCCTCGCGGTTGTCTCGCCCCGAGCGCCGCGTCTGCAACGGCACCTGACCGTTGAACAGCATCTCCAGCGTGACCTCGGCGCCGGGCAAGAGCGGCTCGGGCAGTTCGACCTTGAGAATCGTGTCGTCGGTCGGATCGGCGGGCAGCGCGACCGGTCGGCCATCGGCGGTGAGCGAGAGCGGACGGAGTGAGCCTTGCTGATCGGGTCGCAGTCGGGCGATGGGCGAGGTTCCGGTCAGCCGCTTGTATTGCAGATCCATCCCGCTGCCCGGCTGGAAGGCGTTCGGGTAGAGGTGATAGAACAGATGCCGCAGCGTGTCGGGCGAGTTGTTCGTGTACACGAGCCGCTGACGACCGGCGATGTGGTGCGTTTCGGGCGTCAGCGAGACGTCCATCTGGTAGCGGACGTGTTGCTGCCAGCGGTCCTGTTGCCGCTGCGCGTCAGCCTGACCGGCCAGCAGCAGCGTGACAACAGCGGGGAGCAAATGGAGTGGAGCGCGCATCAGGCAAAGACGTGAATGGAACAAATCGGCCCGGAGCGGGCGCGGCGGGTGCTGGAAAAGATACGACAGCGTTCGGCACGGCGGGTGCGCGGGCAGGCGGCGCCCGCCAAATCTGCCGCCTGCCCGCCTGTTTTCCGATATGCGCGACCTGTTTTCGCCCGACGCTGTCCCCAGTCTGAACCGGCTGGCCCGTGACACGAGCGCTCGGTTCGGCCTCGTCGCCCCGTTTTTCCCGGCGGGCGATCCGGCCGACGCCGAGGCGTGGCGCCGCGCCGCCGAGCGTGCCCGAGCCGTCGAGCGGCCGCACCGGGCCGAGTTGGTCGCGGCGCTGTTGGCCCAAGCCGAGCGGTTCGGCGCCCCGGCCGAGGCCCGAGAAGCGATCCGGGCGTTGGGTTTGCCGACGACGACGGCCGTCGTGACGGGTCAGCAAGTCAGCCTCCACACCGGCCCGCTGTACACGCTTTACAAGGCGCTGTCTGCGATCCACGCCGCGCAAGAACGGAGTGCGCGCGAACCCGGCGCCCGAGTCGTGGCGGTGTTCTGGCTCGAAGGCGAGGACCACGATTTCGCCGAAGCGGCCTCGGTCGGGCTGATCTCCGGCGACGCCTACCGCCGGTTGCGCTACGATGGCGAACCGACCGGCGGCTCGGTCGGTCCGCAAGTGCTCGCCGCCGAGCCGCTGGCCCGGTTGGACGAACGAACCGCCGCCGCGCTCGCCCCGGCGCCGTTCCGCGACGCGTGGCTCGACGCGCTGCGCGAGGGCTATGCGCCCGGCGCGACCTTCGCCGAAGCCTTTGCCCGGTTGCTCTACCGGATGCTGCCGGACACTGAGTTGATCTTGCTCGACCCGAGCGATCCGGCCATCAAGCGGATCGCCGCGCCGACCTTCGCCGCCGAACTTGCCGCAACTGGCGAGTTGGCGTTTGAACTCTACGACCGCGACGCCGCACTGCGTCGGGCCGGTTACGCGCCCCAAGCCCGCGCCCGCACGCTGAACCTGTTCCTCACGACCCCGCGCGGCCGGCTGACGCTCGAACCGGTCGGCCCGTCCGGCACCGTGCTCGTCGGCGCGGACGGCGAGACGACGACCTTTGATAAGCTGAATCGGCTGCTGACCGAGGCTCCGGAGCGGTTCAGTCCGAACGTGCTGCTCCGGCCGCTGATGCAGGATCAGTTGCTGCCGACCGAGGCGTACATCGGCGGACCGGGCGAACTGGCCTACTGGGCGCAACTCGCGCCGCTCTACGACGCCCGCAATCTGCCGATGCCGCTCGTCGTCCCGCGCGCCGGGTTTACGCTGATCGAGCCAAGATTGCGCAAGCTGATGGACCGGTTCGGGCTCGAACTGCCCGACCTGTTCACCGGCCGAACGACGTTGCTCCGCCGACTCGTCCCGAGAGTGGACCGCTCGACGACCGTCATGCTCGGCGCGCTGACCGACGGCGACGAGGCGCTGACGGCCGCTTGGGCGGCAATCGAGTCGGCGATGGACGCCGTCGATCCGACGCTCGGCCGCGCCGCCGCCGCGCTCGGTCGGCAGGCGCATTTCCAACTCGGCAAGCTGCGCGACAAAGGCTGGCGCGCCCAACTTCGCAAGCACGGCGAGCTAACGGCGCAACTCGACCGGCTGCTGGCGCATTTGGCGCCCGATGGGCAGTTGCAGGAGCGGGCCGCCTCGCCGGTCGGATTTCTCGCCGCCCACGGTCCGGCGCTCGTCGGACAAATCGCCGACGCGCTGGTGTTTCCGCCCGACGGCGCGCACCGGTTGATCGAGCTTTAACGGCCCGGTTTCGGCCTGACAGCCCGACTTTGCACGCTATTTGTTTTAGCGGTCTGCCGATTCATCAACAGACCGGGTTTCAGCCCATGTCGTCACAGCAGATCGGGGAGCGCGAGCCGCTGACGAGTCGCGAGCGGCTTGTCCTCCGTAGCGTCGTCCACCAGTTCGTGCTGACGGCCAACCCGGTCGGCTCGCACACGCTCGTCGCCGGCGGTGTCCTCGGCGGGCTTTCGGCCGCGTCGATTCGCGCCATTCTGAATCGGCTCGAGGCGACCGGATATCTGACGCACCCGCATACATCGGCTGGCCGCGTGCCGACCGACCTCGGCTATCGCGTGTATGTCGATAGTTTGATGGAAGTCGGTCCGATCAGCCCGGCGGAAGCGGCGATCATCGGTCGCGAGGTTGGTGGCGCCGACCGGGAAGAACTGTTAGGCGAGGCAAGTCGTCTGCTCGGTCGAATCTCGAACCAACTGGCCGTCATCGTCGCGCCGCGCTTGGGCGGAATCTTCGAGCAACTGCAACTCGTCGAACTGTCCTCGACGCGGCTGCTGGTCGTCCTCACGCTCCGCGCCGGACCGATCAGGACCGTGCTGCTCGACGCGCCGCACCGCGATTTGGGCTCGGTTCGGTTGGACGGCTTGGCCGCGCTGCTCAACGCCCGGCTTGCCGGTCTCTCGCTGGCCGAGCTGCGCGACGGCGCGCTGGGTCAGCGGTTGGCCGATCATCTGGACGACGGAACGCCGGAAACCGGGTTGCTGCGCGTCTTGCTGCGGCACACGAACCAACTCTTTGCCGACGGCGCGACGGCCGTCCACATCGGCGGGGCGCCGGGCTTGCTCGGCCAACCGGAGTTCGCCGACCGGCCCGGCGCGCTGCGTGGGTTGCTCGAATGGCTCGAGGAGCGGCGCCATGTGGCCGAACTGTTCGCCGCGCCCGTTGGGCTGCACCGGGGCGGCGTGTCGATCCGCATCGGCGCCGAAGCGGTCGATGCGAGCGGACCCGGCCAAGCGTGGTCGGTGATGAGCGCGACTTACCGGGTCGGCGAGACGGTCGGCACCGTCGGCTTGATCGGGCCGACCCGGATGGACTACGCCCGGCTGACCGGGCTGCTCGGCTGCATGTCCGCTACCCTGTCGCGGACGCTGTCTCGGGCGAATTCGTAACCTGAACCGAACTTTCAAACACGATGAGTGACGCTGATTTCGAGATGAACGAGCATCCGACCGAGCCGACCGAGGCGACGGCCGAGCAGACGGACGAGGCCGGGCTGTTGCGCGACCAGTTGCTCCGCGAGCGGGCCGATTTCGCCAACTTCCGCCGCCGGTCGTACAACGAACTGGTCGAGGCCGGTCGCCAAGCGCAGGGCGACCTGATCGCGAAGCTGCTGACGACGCTCGACAACTTAGAGCGGGCCATCGAGTCGGCCGAGAAGTCGGGCGAAACCGGCTCGCTCTACGACGGCATCAAGCTGACCCAAGCCTCACTTTCGCGGGCGCTCGAATCGGTCGGGCTGACGCCCATCGAGTCGGTCGGTCAGCCGTTCGATGTCCACCGCCACGAGGCGATTCAGCAGGTCGAGCAGCCCGACGCGCCGCCGCATACGGTCGTCTTTCAGGTCGAGAAGGGCTACACGCTCGGCGACCGGGTCTTGCGCCACGCGAAAGTCGTCGTCAGCGGCGAGTAACCCCCGTTTCCCCGAGCATTCCCCATGAGCAAACGCGATTATTA
>JBBSVG010000162.1:0-6375 GCA_038233775.1 Bacteroidota bacterium
ACGACGGCGCCGGTCGCCGCCCAAACGCCGCGCCATCGGCCAGCGCGACGCCTTGACAGACCGGTCGGTCCGGCGTATCTTGTCCAGATGGAAACCGACACGACACCAACCGACGTCCGCCGCCGACTGCTCGACACGGCCTCTCGGCTGTTCAGCGCCCAAGGGTTCGGCGCGACGGGCATCAACCAGATCTTGGCCGAAGCCGACGCGGCGAAAGCCAGTTTCTACCACCACTTCCCATCAAAGGAAGACTTGGGCACCGCCAGTCTGCGGCAGGCGCACCGGTCGTGGGTCGTAACGATGCGCGACCGGATTGAGCCGCTGCCGACCGCTCGGGCGCGGTTGCTCGGCCAGTTCGACCTGCTCGCGACCGAGCAAGCCGGGACCGGCTATCGCGGCTGCGCGTTCCTCAACACCATCGCCGAGACGCCGGAACCCGACGGGCGCCTGCGCGGCGAGGCCGGTCGGCACCAAGACGCCGTCCGACGTTACCTGACCGCCCACGCCGCCGACCATTTGGGCCTGACTGCCGACGACGCCGAATCGACCGGGCTCGGCGACGCCATCTACCTGCTGCTCGAAGGCGCGACCATCGCCGCCCAGACCCACGGCGCCGATTGGCCGATCCGGGCCGCCCGAGCGCTCGCCGAGCGGTTGCTCGACACCCCACGCTGACCTGCTGCCCATGCCGCCGACGATCCGCCCCGCCACGACCGCCGACCTCGACGCGCTCGTCCCGCTGTTCGACGGCTATCGCGGGTTCTACGATCAACCGTCCGACCCCGATGGCGCCCGCGCGTTCCTATCCGACCGGCTGACGGCCGGCGAATCGGTCGTTCTGCTCGCCTTCGACGGCGCGGACGCGGTCGGGTTTGTCCAACTCTATCCGGCGTTTACGTCGGTCGGGATGCGCCGCATCTGGATCTTGAACGACCTGTTCGTCTCGCCCGAAGCGCGCCGCGACGGCGTCGGCCGGGCGCTGATGGACGCAGCACGGGCGCACGCCCAAGCGACTGGAGTGCGGCGACTCGTGCTCGAAACCGGCGCTGACAACGTTACCGCCCAAGCGTTGTACGACGATTTAGGCTACCAACCGACCGGCTCGGTTCACCTGCAACTCGACCTGCCGATCCGCTGATCGTCGGCCTTTCCCGCACGCGCTTGCCCTCCTCTCGCCGGACGACGCTGATCGCGGCCTTTGTCGCCGTGTACATCCTCTGGGGCTCGACCTATCTGGCGATCAAGTTCGCCATCGCGACCGTGCCGCCGCTGTCGATGGCCGCCGTTCGGTTCCTCGTCGCCGGGGCGATCCTCTACGGTTGGGGTCGGTGGCGCGGCGAACCGACGCCGAGTCGGGCGGAGTGGCGGTCGGCTGCGGTGATCGGCGCGTTACTTCTGCTTATCGGCAACGGCGGACTGGTTTGGGCCGAGCAGCGCGTTCCAACCAGCCTCGCGGCGCTGCTCATCGCCACCGAACCGTCGTGGGTCGTACTGCTGAACCTGTTTCGGCCGGGCAGTCGGCGACCCGGCGCGGCGGTGATCGTCGGGCTGCTCGCCGGACTCGTGGGCGTGTACCTGTTGATCGGCGGCGGCGGGAAGGTGGGCGACGGCGGGGTTGACCTGCTCGGCGCGGCGGCGGTCGTTGGGGGCGCGTTGAGCTGGGCGGCGGGGTCGCTTTATGCGATAAAGGCACCGCGCCCGCGCTCGGCGGCGATGTCGTCGGGGACGCAAATGTTGGCTGGCGGCGCGTGGTTGGCGCTTGCGTCGGCCGTGACGGGCGAGTGGCACCGGATCGTGCCGAGCGCGATCTCGTCGTCGTCGATCCTGGCGATGCTGTATTTGATCGTGTTCGGCTCGCTCGTCGGCTTCACCGCTTACGGCTACCTGATCGCCCACACGACCCCGGCGCGGGCCTCGACCTACGCCTACGTCAACCCGGCCGTCGCCGTCCTGCTCGGTTGGCTGATTCTCGGCGAACGGCTGACGGGTTGGGCGCTGCTCGGCGCGGCGGTGATTGTCGGCTCGGTCGTCCTGATCGTCCAGGAATCGGCCCGAAAACCCGCCGATAAGTCGGACTGATCGCATTCTCGAAAATCGGCGTAAATCGGCCGGCCGATCTCCGTTCGTGGTGAGCTTGGGCGGTAGCGGGCCGCAACCGCAGAATCCACGAGAACGGAGCCACCCAAGCGCTCACGCTCTCTTGCCTGTCACCCTGAACGAATTGAAGGGTCTCACGCCGAAGTCAGCCAACGTTGGTCTGGGTTCCCCGTGAGATCCTTCGTTGCACTCAGGATGACAAAACAGTAGTGGACTAAGCCGTTGCGAGTTGGTCGATGCGGGCGCGGAGGTGGCGGAGGAAAGCGACCTCGCTCAAGTCTTCACCGGTCGCCTCGCGGATCATCTCGCCGGTCGTTTTCGCCCGACCGTGGCGATGCACCTTGTCGCGCAGCCAGCCCAGCAGCGGCGCGAATTCGCCCCGAGCAAGCTGATCGTCGAGCGTCGGCAGGTCGCGCCGGGCGGCCTCGAACAGCATCGCGCCGTAGAGCTTGCCCAGCGTGTAGCTCGGGAAATAGCCGAACGCGCCCATCGCCCAGTGAATGTCCTGCAAGCAGCCGTCGCGGTCGCTCGGCACGTCGATCCCCAACCCGTCGCGCATCCCGTCGTTCCACAGTTGCGGAATATCGGCGACCGCAACCGAGCCGTCGAACAGCCCGCGCTCGATCCGGTAGCGCAGCAAAATGTGCAGGTTGTAGGTGAGTTCATCCGACTCAACCCGATTCAGGCTCGGCCGAATCCGGTTGGTCCCGCGCTGAAACTTGTCCGCGTCGATGTCGGATAGTTGCTCGGGGAAGCGGCGGCAGAGCAGCGGGAACGCCCACTCCCAGAACGGCCGACTCCGGCCGACGAGGTTTTCCCACAGCAGCGATTGGCTCTCGTGAATCCCCATCGACGCGCCCGAGCCGAGCGGCGTCCGGTCGAAGTGCGGATCGATGCCTTGCTCGTACATCCCGTGGCCGGCCTCGTGGATCAGCCCAAACAGGCAACTGCGGAGGTCGTTTTCGTGGATTCGCGTCGTCAGCCGCACGTCGGTGGATGAGAACGTGGTGCAGAACGGGTGCGTCGTCAGGTCGATTCGGCCGCGCTCAAGGTCGAACCCGAGCGCCCCAACGATCTCGGTCGCGATGGCGAGTTGATCGTCGGCCGGAAAGGTGCGGTAGAGAAAGCTATCGTCCGGGTCGATCCCGCGCTCGACGACCTCGCGCAGCAGCGCGACGGTGCCCGCCTCCAGCCGACCGAACACCGGATCGAGTTCGGCCATCGTCAGCCCCGGTTCGTGCAGATCGAGCAGCGCATCATACGGCGCGGTGCCTGGATCAGCCAGCCGTGCCGCTTTCTCGCGGTTCAGCTCCACCAGCCGTTCGAGCGCCGGGGCGAATCGGGCGAAATCGCTCGTCTCGCGGGCCTGTCGCCACGCCTCCAGTCCGAGCGATTCCGCCTCGGCCAGTTCCGTCACCAGCCGCTCCGGCAGCCGCGTCGCCAGATCGCGGTCATGCTTGGCGATCCGAACCAGCGCCCGGTCGGTTTCGTCCAGCGAATCGTCGGCTGACAGCTCGCCGAGCAGCGCGCCGAGGGCCATGTCGGTTTGCAGCGAGTGGGACAGCCCGGCGAGCGTCGCCAATTGATGCGCCCGCGCCTCGGTTGCACCGGCTGGCAGGTAGGTTTCCTGATCCCAGCCGAGCACGGCGCCGGTGTGGCCGAGGTCGGTCAGTTTGGCGAGCTTGGCCCGCAGGTCGGTCAATCGTGGTTCGGTCACGGGAAAAGAGCAATCAAGCCCGAGCGGGCGGTTCGTTGCCGGCTTCGATGGCGGCGCGGCGGACGTCGAGCCGGAGCAGCAGCAGGCCGCCGGCGATGAAGAAGAAGATCAAGGACAGCAGCGCGACCCGAAACGAGTGCGTCAGTTCGAGCGCGAGGGCGAAGGCGAGCGGACCGAGCAGCGAGCTGCCTCGGTCGCTGATTTCGTAGAGTGAAAAGTATTCAGCTTCGCGGCCGGGCGGGATCATCAGCGAGAACAGCGACCGACTCAACGCTTGGCTGCCGCCGAGCACGAGCGCGATCACGGCGCCGAGCACGTAGAACCCGGCCGCGTCGTGCAGCGCGGCGTAGGCGTAAATGATCGCACCGCACCAGATGGCGAGCGTCAGGGCGACCGTATGTTTCGCGCCCAACCGCCGGGCGACGCGGTCGAAGAACAAGGCACCGAAAAACGCGACGAACTGGATCATCAGGATGACCGTCGTCAATGTCTCGGTCGGCAGCTTCAATTCTTCCGAACCGAACGTCGCGGCTTGGTTGATCGCCGTCTGAATCCCGTCGTTGTAGAGTAGATACGCGCCTAAAAACAGCATCGTTTGTGGATAACGCCGGGCGCTCTTGATCGTCCCCCAAAGCTGCCGAAACCCAGCCGTCAGCGCTGAACCGTCGTCGGGGCCGGGCGGGTGCGATGCGGGCCGGGCGCGCAGCAGCGCCATCGGGACGACGGCAAAAATCGCCCACCACGCCCCGGCCGAGGCCATGCTGATGCGGACCGCTTGGCCGAGCGAGAGCCCGAACCGGTCGGCTTGACTGACCAGAACGAGGTTCAGCGCCAGCAGCGTCCCGCCGCCGATGTAGCCGAGCGCCCAGCCGAGCGACGAGACGCGGTCGCGCTCATCGGGACCGGCGATCTCCGGCAGGAAGGCGTTGTAAACAACGATGGACGAGCCGAACGCGAGGTTGGCGATCAGAAACAGCACCGCGCCGAGCGCCCAGTTCGTCCCGTCGAGAAAGTACAGCCCCATCGTCGCGAAGGCGCCGGTGTAGGCGAACAGTCCCAAGAGCGCCGGTTTGCGGCTCGACCGATCCGTCCACGCGCCGACGAGCGGCAGCAGCACAAGCTGCGTAAACACCGACGCCGTAATCAGATACGGAAACAGCGCTTTCGCGTAAATCCGCACGCCGAACGGGTGCAGGTAGCCCGACGGATCGGCCGCCGCCGTCGCCACGGCGGTCAGGTACGGTCCGATGAAGACCGTCACGACCGACGTCACAAAGGCCGAGTTCGCCCAGTCGTACAGATACCAGCCGGTCCGCTCGCGCCTGGAGGACATGGGGAGGGAAGCTATCAGCGATCAGCTATCGGCTATCAGCCAACGGCTCCAGGTAGTTGAGCGTCAGGCGGAAAAGACGGTCTTGCGGTTCCCGATCTGTCGTGACGGCGTCGGCGCAGAGGCGCTTTTGGTGGTGAGCTGTCGGCGGAGAGCTGATAGCCGACGGCTAAAAAAACCTTGACTTGGCCGGGGCGCGGTTGGTGACCTGAAACAGCGTCCGCTCGGGCATCTCGATGGCCGTCAGCTTGCCCAAACCGGGGTAAGTGTTGAACACGCAGCCCGTATCGATGCAGATGAGTTGGTCGCGCAGGATGACGTTTGTGACCGGCGTGTGGCCGCAGACGACCGGTTTTTCCCAAGCGAATCGGTCGGCCTCCAGGTGATCGCGCTCCCAGACCATCTCGACTTTGGTCATCTGCCGCAGGTTCTGCGCGACGGTCAGGTGCGACCGGATGCCGCCGTGGACGTAGAACGCTTCCGGCGCGTCGTAATAATAGAGCAGATCGCCGATGAACGCGCGGTGCTCGGGCGGGATCGACAGGCCGTGGGCGCCGGTGTAGGAGGCCAGCGTCGAGTCGCCGCCGTTCAGCCGCCACGAGCCCATTCGGCCGAAATCGAGGTATTCGAGCATCATCTGCTCGTGGTTGCCCATCAAAAACGTACACGGGATGCGGGTCCGCAGCTCGAGCAGGAATTCGATCACGCCGCGCGGGTCCGGTCCCCGGTCGATGTAATCGCCCAAGAAGATCAGGTGCGTGTGGCTGTCGGGCGCGATCTGCTCGATCAGTTGCTCGAGCGGTTTCAGGCAGCCGTGGATGTCCCCAACCGCGATGCGCCGGCTCGGCGGGTGGTGCGCCGCGAAGTCGGCCGGTGTGTGCTGCGAGGGAGTAGAGAGGATCAAAGCGCGGCGGGTCTCGGGAAACGGAAAGCGCGAGAGGACAGCGGACTCAACTGCCGGGTTCGTCCACCTCGTCGGGATCGACGTCGGCCATCGGGACGCGGCGAATCGGGATTGGCCGGAGCGATTGTTCGACCAGACCGCGACCGGATTTGTCGAGCTTGCCGGCCGCTTTTAGCTCGTTCAGCGCGGCGTCGAGCACGCCGTTGAGGAACCGGCCGCTCTGCTCGGTCGAGTAGATTTTTGCCAGCTCAATGGCCTCGTTGATCGAGACCTTCGGCGGGATGTCGGGGACGCGGGTCACTTCGCAGCGCGCCATGCGGAGCAGCA
>JBBSVG010000163.1:0-6370 GCA_038233775.1 Bacteroidota bacterium
AACCCGATGTCGTGCGCCAGTTCTCACCAGCCCGAAAAAGGGTTCGCCGACGGGCAGCGCTTCTCGACCGGCGCCCCCGGCACCGCGCTCGCCCGGCACACGCCGACGCTGGTCAACGTCGGTTACGGCGCGTTGCAGTTCTGGGACGGACGCTCGGCCAGTCTGGAGGCGCAGGCGCTCGAACCGGTCCGCTCGCCGGTCGAGATGAACCAGCCGCTCGACTCGCTGCCGACCGAGTTGCGGTCGATCCCGACCTATCCGCCCGAGTTTAAGCAAGCGTTCGGCTCCGATGAAATCACGCTGGAGCGGCTCGGGTTGGCGCTGGCTGCGTTTCAGCGGACCATTGTCGCTTCGGAATCGTCGTTCGACCGGGCGATGCGCGGCGACCGTTCGGCGCTCGGCGATTCGGCCCGTCGCGGGATGGCACTGTTCGTCGGCAAGGCGCGCTGCGTGCTGTGTCACAACGGCCCGAACTTCACCGACAACCGATTCCACAACATCGGGCTGTTCTTCCCGAAGCTGAAGCCCGATCACCCGATGTCGGATCGCGGCCGGGCGCTCGTCACGCGGTTGACCGACGACGAAGGTCGGGTCAAGACGCCGACGCTGCGGAATCTGGCCGACACGGCGCCGTACATGAGCGCCGGACAGTTCCGCTCGCTCGATCTGGTCCTTCGCGGCTACAACTCGCCTGATCCGTTCTCGACCGGGGCGAACAAAGACCCGCTGATGCAGCCGTTGAATCTGACCGATGCCGAAGTCGCCGACCTGAAAGCCTTTCTCGAATCGCTGACGAGTCCGCTCCCCGCCACCGTCGGTCCGCCGAACTGAACCCAACCCGATGACATGAACGGGCGAAGCCTTCGCTCGTCGTAAGCCGGGCGGCGGCGGTGGCTCCGTTCATGGATTCGACAGGCTCACCACGAACGGAGATGAAATTTGGAAGTACGATTCCAGCAAGTGATTTGATTTTAAACACTCCCCTCTCTCCCCGCCGTCGCCTCGCTATGCGCGTCCCGCTGATCGCCGTGTTTGTGCTGACGCTCGGGTCGGCTGCTGTTGCCTACGGGCAGGCGCGGCCGGGTCCGGTCCGGTCGGACACAACCGTGCGGGCGCGCGGCACGGCCGTCGTGAGCGGAACTGTGATCGATTTGGGGACGGGCGACGGGCTGCCGGGTGCCGTCGTCTGGGCGGTGCAGCTGAACCGGGCCGTGACGACCGACGCCGCTGGTCGGTTCCGCATCTCGGGCGTCCCGAGCGGCGCGCTGACGGTCAAGGCATCGTTCACCGGCTATCAGACGACCAAACAAACCGTCGTCGTTCGGTCGGGCCAAACCGTCACGCTTGAACTCAACCTCTCGCCCGGTGACGAGGGAACCGAGGTGTTTGGGATCGGCGGGTTGCAGGTCACGGCCCAATCGGATCGGCTGCTGAAAGACGATCTCTCGACGACGACCACGCTCGACGCCGCCGAGGTCGAGCACCTGCAAGCGACGACACTCGGCGACGCGCTCGATTACGTCGCTGGGGTGGATCGCTCCGGCGGCGATGCGCTCGACGGGCCGCAGACAGTGTCCATTCGCGGCGCGGTTCAGCGGCGGAGCGGCGATCAAACCTCGGCCACCGACCGGACGAACATCTTCGGGACACAGGTTCTGGTCGATGGCGTCGTTCGGTCAAACAACGCGAATCTGGCCGCTTCGCCCGGTTCGCTCGGCGCGACTGGCGGCGCGACGCCGACCGCCGGAACCGATCTGCGGAGCATCCCGGCCGATCAGATCGAGAAAATCGAGGTCATCAGCGGCGTTCCGTCGGTCGAGTACGGCGACCTGACCGGCGGGCTGGTTCGGGTCGAGACGAAGAGCGGTCCGCAGCCGTTGCGCGGCAAGGCGAAGGTCAACCCGCAGCTTTATGAAGGGTCGGTGACTGGCGGCTGGCGGCTTGGGCGTCGGTTGGATGTGGACGGCTCGCTCGTCGTCGCGTTGGCCGAGCGCGACCTGCGCCGGACCGACGACGGCGCCCGGCGGTTCAACGCCAGTGTCCGCGTGACGCAGCGGCTCCGCACCGCCGCCGACTCGTCGGCGCTCGGGACGCTGACGTTGAAGCACAACCTGACCAGTCACCGGCTGGCCGAGGGATTGGGCGTCGAGGCGCCGACCGGGCGGTTCAGCCGCGACGATTCCTACGCGCTGAACTACTCGCTGACGACCGATTGGCTGCGCGGTCACACGCTCGTCAACAACGTCGCGTTTTTCAACTGGACGCACAACGACCGGGTCGCGCAGGACCAACTGCCGACCGACAACGGCGTCTTCAGCGCCTACCTGACGCCGGGCACGAGGCTCGTCAACCGGGTCCAGCGCTCGACGTTTCGCCGCGAGACGTTGGGCGATCAGTTGGCGTTCGGGACGAGGCTCAACACGCGCCGGACGGCCCGCGCGTTCGGGCTGCTGCACGAACTGCTGCTCGGACTGAACTACGCCGGCGAGTCGAACGCCGGTCCGGGCGACCGCGTGGTCGGCGCCGTCACGTCGAGCGAGATTCCGCGCTCGTACAGCGAGATCCCGACGCTGCACACGGCCGCGCTGTTCGGCGAGGACGAGGTTCGGTTCCGGTTGGGCATCCCGGTTCGCTGGCGGGTTGGGCTGCGGTTCGAGTCGTACAACCCGTTCCGGTCGAGTTACCTGGGCAGCGCGTTGCAGCCGCGCACGGTCGTCTCGCTCGAACCAGCCCGCTCAACCCGGCTGCGCGTCGGTTACGGCCGGACGAGCAAGGTGCCGTCGCTGCGCGATGCGTTTCCCCAGCCGGAGTTTTTGCAGATTCAGGAAGAAATCGCGCTGCCGAACGGCGTCATCCGGCGCGACTCTATCCTGACAACCTACGTCAACCGCTACGATAAGCAACTCGGGCTGCGTGGGTTCGTTCAGGACGAGATCGAAGTTGGGCTGAGTCAGGAGTTACGCAAGCTCGGCGCGCTCTCGCTCGCGGGCTACGTCCGCGACCGGCGGCGCGATCTGGGCAGCGAGACCGATCAATATCTGCTGCCGGTCCGCCGCTTCACCGCACCCGTCGTCGATCCCGCGACCGGACTCGTCACGAGCACGGCCGATTCGACTGTCGGCTCGCGGCTGTTCACCCGTGGCCGACCGGTCAACGCCGGCGGGCAGCGGACGTGGGGCGTCGAGTGGTCGCTGCAAAGCCGAACCGTGCCCGGCCTCGGACTGCGGTTGGGCGTCTCGGGCGATTACCGCCGCTCGCAGCCGCGCCTGATCCCGGCCGGGTTTTCCCAGAAACTCGGCGTGACCGTGCCCGTCGCCGCCGCTGGCTCGATTGAGGCTGTCGATAATCCGCAGGGCGACGGGCGGATCGAGACGTTTTATGAAGCCGACACCCGCATCCAGAGCGAGGCGTTGAGCTTCGTTTACCGCGCCGATCTGGTGCTCGAACCGCTGAAAGCGTGGCTGACGCTCAATGTTCGGCACATCCCGTTCGTCCGCGACATCCACACCGGCAGCCGCCGGATCGAGGCTGCGCTTGGTTATCGGACCGAGACGGACCGCTACGTTCGCTTAACCGACACTGAACGCGCCGCCGCCGTCGCCGCCAGACAATCGGGACAACTGGGCGGGATCGCCGTGTTCGCGAGGGAGATCGACCCGGCGCTTGCGAACCCGCGCCAACCGGCCTATTATCGGTTCGACGGCAAGCTGAGCAAGGCCGTTTGGGCGGGCGCGGAAGTGTCGCTCTATGTCGATAACGTGCTCAACGACCGGGCGACCTACTTCACCGACCGGGGCATCGCCGTGTTCCGCAACAGCGCCCTGTTCTACGGGATCGAGTTCTCGTCCAGATTCTGACCGCCATGACCCGTTTGCCGCTGCTGCTCGGGCTGCTCGCCGCCGCTTTCGTCGGGTGCGAACCGGACGCCGGATTGGTCGCGCCGCCGTCCGAAGGTCGGGTCGAGATCGTCGTCCCGCTGCCGCGCGCGGTGCTGATCGGCGGTGACTCGGCCCGCTCGGTTCGGGCGACGGTCACGTTGCAGTCGGCGACCTACCGGATCGACCAAACGCGGACCGTCGATCCGAGCATGACCGACACGCTCGTTTTTCGCGGACTGCCAGCCGACGAATATCGGATTCGGATCGAACTCGACGGCGTGCGCGGCTCCGGCGCTCAGCGCGACACGCTGACGTTTCAGGGCGACACGACCGCGACGGCGCTCGGCGGTCAGGTCCGACTCGGCCCAAGCGTTCGGCCGGCGCGGCTGCCCGGCTTGGTCATCCAGGAAATCTCCTACTCCGGGGCCAAAGGCAGCGATTTCTACTATCAGGATCAGTTCGTCGAACTCTACAACGGCGCCGACTCGACGATCTATCTCGACGGGATGATCCTCGGCCAAGTGACCAAACAGTTGGACGCTGGCGGCATTGTCCGCGCCGGTCCGATCCAACTGACCCGCGCCTACCGCTTCCCCGGTGCGGTCGGTGGCCGAACCCAGCCGATCCGGCCGCGACAGTTTATCACCGTTGCCTCGGACGGGATCAACCACACGAGCGCACTGCACCCGAACTCGCCCGACCTCTCGACCGCCGATTACGAGGTCTATGCGCCGCAATTCAGCCTCGGCGATGTCGATGGACCGCCCGTAAACATGGTCATCGTCGTCAACCCGAAGCAGGATTTCGTGCTGAACCTCAACTCCGGCGCCGTCGTGCTGACGACCGGCGTCTCGCTCTCCGGCGACCTTGTCCCGACGAGCGAGGTGATCGACGGGGTCGAGTACGCCAACAGCCTGACCAATATTCCGACGCTGAACGAGGCGCTCGACAAGGCGTACACCGGCATCGGCGTGACGCGCTACTCGGGCATCAGCGTCGAGCGCAAGCGGCCCGGCTTCGATTTCAACCACTCGGCGCTCGACTTCGTCCTGCTCAACCGTCCCGCGCCCGGCCGTCAGCACGACGCGGCCGATCTCTACACGCCCCGACTCGTCCGCCGATGACCCGCCGACTGCTTGCCGTTGCGCTGTTGATGTTGCCCGGCGCGGCGCGGGCGCAACTCGTCCGGCTCAGCGCACTCGATCCGACCGTTGACCGCTCGCTGCCCGGCGCGGACGTGATCGCGCCCGACGGCGGTTCGCCGCTCGTCCATCGGCTCTGGCGCGACCCGAACCCGGCCGGTTTGGTCGGCCGCGACACGGCGACGTTCCGGCTCGATCTAACGGCAACTGCGACCGGCGGCGACCCGTGGCGGCAGTTCAGTTCGCCCGACCGAACCGGCGCACTTGGCGCAGCTGAAGGGATCGTCTCGTTCCCCAAAGCGGGCGTGTTCTGGGGCCACGTCTCGTTCGACGGCGTCTGGACCGCCGACGCGAGCCGGGCGCTGGAGAGCGACCCGTACCGGACCGCGTTCGTCGCCTTGACCGACCGGGTTGCCAACCGGCGCCGGACCGGTCCGGCCGTTGAGGCGGTTTAGGCCCGACCGGTCGGCGGCTGGCGCGTCGGGTTTGGGCTTGAGTACCGGCTCGCCTCGACCTTGCAACCGCCGACCGCCGCCGCTGCTTCGGGCGGGATCGCCGCCGAGCAGATTCCGACCCGGCTGCTCCGCTTCTACGCCGTCCGACTCGGGCTGCAACGCGCGCTCGGTCCGGCGACGGTCGGGCTGGCCGCCGGGCTGCGCGACGGGCAGGAAACCATCGACATTCGCCAGTCGAGCGGGCAGATCGGCCAAGTCGTCGGGCTGCGCTACCGGGCTGGCGGACTGACCCGTTCGTGGACCGACGACGGCTCGCTGACCCGGCTCGTGACGTGGCGCGGTCCGACCGGATCGGCCGACGCGAGGCTGACCTTGTCCGGCGGCTGGGTCGTCTCGGGCGCTTTCGCGGCGCTGACCGAGCGGGCCGAGATCACCGACGATCAGGTTCGGCTGCTGCTCGAAGGTCGGCAGCAGCGGACGGCGCTCTCCGGCGGCGGGGCCATCGAGCACAGCGGCGCGACGCTAACCGTCGGCCTGCGCGGCGGGTGGCGCTACGACGATGTCGCCGCCCGACACCCGAGCTACGACCTGCGCTTGCTCGGCTCGAAGATCCATCAGGCCCGGCTCGAAGCGACCGTCAGCCGGATGTTCGGCGAACGGTTGCGGCTCGACGGCGCGGTCGGCGTGTCGCGGGAAAGCGGCGCGTGGGCCGATTTCACCAGAGGAATCGGCCGCGAGATCGGCACCGTCGGCGCGGTCGGCTCGTTGATCGTGACGAGAAGCCAACCCGCCGGTGCGCCCACGACCGTCGCGCTCGACCTCGACCGCATCTTCCTGCCGCCCGATCCGTGGGCGGTCGATCCGCACCCGCTCGTCGGCTCCCGCACCGCCATCG
>JBBSVG010000164.1:0-6369 GCA_038233775.1 Bacteroidota bacterium
CGCGAAGCCGCCGTCGTGTCGCGCCGAGCGTTGAACGGCCTCGAAGGCGACCTCGAGCACGACCTGCGGCTCGACCGTCCGGCGCTTGCCGAAATCTTCGATTGTGTGGGCGTTGAACCAGTCGGTCAGTTCGGTCAACTCTGCGTCGGTCAGGCCGCTGTACGCCTTGCCGATGGTCAGCAGCGTTGGGTCGTCGGCCGAGCGGCGGACGGCAAAGGTCAGGTCCGACAGCAAATGCCGCCGCCCGCCGCTGCCGACCTCGGCGGCCGTCACGACGACATCGAGCGTCGGCAGTGTCCGCTTGACTTTCAGCCACTCGCGCCCCCGGCGCCCCGGCGTGTAGGCCGACTGCGGCGCCTTGACCATCAACCCCTCGTTGCCCCGCGCCCGCGCCCCGGCGAACAACTGCTCGACCCGCTCGGCCACCGCCTCGGCCGTCGTCTCGTGGATCTCAATCTGTAGCGACGGCATGACGGTCGCGTCGATCACCGGCCGCATCTCGATGTCGCCGCCAACGAGTTGCTCCGATTCGGTTTCGCCGACCGCCGACAGCACCCACTCGAGCCGACGGCGCCGCTCGGAGAGCGGTTTGTCGAGCAGCACGACGCCGTCCTGATAGAGTAGATCGTAGGCGATGAACACGACCGGCGCGCTCGTCAGCACCTCGTCGCTCGGGGTGCGGCGACCCAACCGAACCTGCAACGCCTTGAACGGCAGCACCTTGCCGTCGCGAGCTGCCAGGATCTCGCCGTCGAGCAGCCAGTCGCCGGGCAGGGCGCGGAGCGTGCTGTGCAGCTCGGGGAAGCGGTCGGTGATCTCGTCCATCGTCCGCGAGTAGATCGCCAGCCGGTCGTCGGTTTTGTGGATCTGTGCCCGGATGCCGTCGTACTTGTCCTCGACGAGCGTCGGACCGGGGATGTAATCGACGATCTGCGCCAACTCGGTGACGGCGGTCGCGAGCATGAACTTCAGCGGGTGGAACAGCCGCATCTCGGCCTGTTCAAGCTCGCCGTGTCGGGCCAGCCGCGCCGTCCGGCCGATGTCGCCGAGCAGCATGTTCGCCCGCTGGACGGCACCGAGCGGCACACCGGCCGAGCGGGACAGCGCGTCCTCGACCGAGCTTTCGAGCAACCCAATCCGCAGATCGCCGCCGAGCATCAGCTTGACGAAATAGGCCGCCTCGACCGGCGTCAGTTGCCGCAGCGCTGCGGATACGAGCGGCGTCTTGGCCTTCGGACCGCTCGCGGCCTGGATCGCTTCGTACACGGCCATGACCTCGCCCAACGTCAGCGTCGATTCCGCTGCGACGTGGCCCGTCAGCATTTTTTCGGCGGCGCGCCCGGCCTCGCCGGTTTCGACGGCGAGTTGCACCCACGCGTCCGCATCGCCGCCGCTGATCGACAGCACGGCGTCGCGGACGAGGGCGCCGCCGACGTTCAGCACCCGCTCATCGCGCTGCGGAAACGGGGTTCCGGCGAAGAAACGGGCGGCGAGATCAAGGTCGTCGTCGCTCAACTCGCGGAAGAAGTCGCCCAACAGCGCGGCTTTCTCGAGCCGCTTCTTGGTCGCGGCAACGGCTTCGCAGGTATCAACGAATCGGCTGAAACGCATGGTCGGCAGGGGACAGAGGGGGGAGGGACGGGGCCGTCTCCGACCTCAACAGCGCCGCCCGCGCCGACGCTCCCGCTACCGAAGCAAGGTCAGCTTCTCCGAGCGAACCCACCCGCTGCCGACGGCCAATCGCGCGAAATAAACGCCGCTCGGCAACCCAGCCCCGTCGAACGTCGCGGTGTGCGACCCGAACGCTTGCTCGGCATCGACCAGCGTGCGGACCCGGCGACCGAGCGCGTCGAACACATCGAGCCTGACGTTGCTGACGGCCGAGAGCTGATAGCTGACAGCTGTTGTCGGATTAAACGGGTTCGGCGACGCGGGCAACAGCCGCGCAATGCTCGGCCGCGTGTCGTCTTCGCGCACCCCAACGGCCACGTCGGCGCTGACGACCTGCCCGGCGGCGACCGTCACGACGCGGCGGTAGCCGTTGATCGACGTGATCGTGTACGTCCCCGGCTTGACGTCGCCGATGCCGTAGTTCTCGCCATAGACGACGTCCGAGCCGATGGAGCCGTCAAAGGTATAGGTCAGCGAGTAGCCATAATTCGTGTACGGCGGACGCGGCTTCGGGTCGGGCGAGATGTTGACGCGGGTCGCGTTGGCCGCGCCGGTTACGTTGCCGTAGATCGCGCCCGTCCCCGGCAGCGCCATGTACAGTTCCGCGTTGCGCCGACTCCGCTCGCCGTTGCGAAACGCCGTCGTGTTGTAGCGCAACTCGAAGTGCAGATGCGGACCCGTCACGTTCCCGGTCGCGCCCGAGATGCCTAAAAACTGTCCCGTCTTGACCGTTTGGCCCGACGCCAATCCATCAGCCGGACGGGTAAAGTGCATGTAATAGAGATACATGTTCGCGCCGTTGTACCACGAGATGCGCTCGACCAAATAATTCCCGCCGCCGGTCGGTTCGTAGCCTTTCGGGTCGTTCGGGTTGTAGTTGACGGTGATCAACACGCCGTCGGACGCCGCGAAAACCGAGTCGTAGCGGATCGCCATGTCGATCCCGCCGTGCGGATAACCAAAACTGTCCTCGGCGAACAGGTACGAACCGTTCGTCGGGAACTGGTTGCGGATCGGCCGCTGCAGCCGAAACACCTGCGCCTCGGCCACCGTCGCGCCAAGCAGGATCGCACTCAAACCGGCCATCATCGCCACACGCATCGGGCACCTCGGGGAATCAGCTATCAGCCGTCAGCGATCAGCTCACGGCAGGAGAACAGCGACGACGAGCGTCGTTCGGAAAAGGAAAATAGCCAAAGAACACTTCCTGCACAAGTGAGAGAAAGGGATTCCGTCGCCGCGCGGCTGTATCTTCGACGAAGCTGTCGGCTATCAGCTATCAGCCGTCAGCTCACGGCAAGAGAACAGCGAACGGCAGCGGTCAGTAGCTCCGAGCCATGCCTCCGTTCGTGGTGAGCTTGTCGAATCCATGAACGGAGCCACCGCCAACAGTCCGGCAGTTCGGCGTGAGACCCTTCACTGCGTTCAGGGTGACAGCAAAAGGACATCGCCGAGCCGCCGTCTCATCAATCCGCGATCATCAATCTGAAATTGCCTTTCCATCGCTCCTCGTTCATCGCTCTCTTCCATGCCCGACGATTCGCAGATGCACCCCGCCACGGCGGCCATTCACGGCGGCGCGCCGACGACCGGCGGCGCGGTCACGCCGATCCACCCGGCGTCGGTCTATCGGCTGCCGGATTATGACGTGATGAGCCGCGTGTTCACCGAACCGCTCGATATCTCGTCCTACGCCCGGTTCGGCGACCCGACGCTGACGGCCGCCGAGGCCAAACTCGCCGCGCTGGAGCGGACCGAAACGTCGCTCCTGTTCTCCAGCGGGATGGCGGCCATTACGACCGTCGCCCTCGCGCTGCTCAAACCCGGCGACGAACTGATCACCGCCCGCGACATCTACGGGACGACGCACACATTTTTCCACCGCTATTTGGCCGAGCGCCACGGCGTGACGATCACGACCGTCGATGCGACCCGGCCCGACGAGATTCGCGCCGCCGTCAGCGACCGGACCCGGCTGATCTACGTCGAGACGCCGACGAATCCGTTGTTAAAGCTCGTCGATCTGGCCGCCGTGGGCGCCATTGGGCGAGAACTGAACGTGCCGACGGCGGTCGACGGAACCTTCGCCTCGCCGATCAACCTACCGGCTGCCGCGCTTGGAATCGATTATTCGATCCATTCGGCGACCAAGTATTTAGGCGGTCATTCTGACTTGCTCGCTGGCGGCGTTTCGGGGACGAAGGCGCGGCTGGCGCCGATCCGCTCGCTCCGGCTCCTGTTAGGGAATCTGCCGAGCGCGCACACGTCGTTCTTGCTGGATCGGGGGATGAAGACCGTCGCCGTTCGGGTCGCCCGGCAGAACGAGAACGCGCTGGAGTTGGCTCGCTGGCTGGAAAATCAGCCCGCCGTCGGTCGCGTGTTCTATCCCGGACTGGACTCGCACCCGCAGCATGAACTGGCCCGGACGCAGATGCACGGGTTCGGCGGGATGCTCTCGTTCGAGGTCGCGGGTGGATTGACTGAGTTGCAGCGGTTCATCGACGGACTGAAGCTGATCCCGATTCTCGCCTCGCTCGGCGGCGTCGAGACATCGGTCATCGTCCCGACCGTCTCGTCGCACTATGCGATGGGCGTCGCCGGTCGAGCGGAACTGGGGATCGCCGATACGCTGGTCCGGCTCTCGGTCGGCATCGAGGACGTGGCCGACCTGAAAGCCGACCTCCAAACCGCGCTCGACGCAACCGGCCGGAGCGGTTCGTGACCCAAGCAGAAGAAACGGCGTTCGGCCACGATCTGATCGAGTTGCTGGCCGAGCACCACCGCGCCGTTGGCTCGCAGCCGACGCTGGCCGCCGAGCGCTCGGACGCGATCCGCCGAGCAACCGACTCGTCCGCCTGGGCGTCCGGTGGCGATCCGGCCGAGGTGCTGCGCGATCTGCGGACGATGCTCGTCGGGCTGGTTCACATGCACAGCCCGACCTATTTGGGCCATCAAGTGCCGCCGCCGCTAAGCGGTGTGCCGCTCGTCGAAGCCTACGCCGCGACGATGAACCCCGGCCTCGCCGTCGAGGAAATTGCCCCGGTGGCGACGGCGATGGACAACGCGCTGATCCAGTTTCTGGCCGACAAACTCGGCTTCGACGACGACGCACGCGGCACGTTCGTTCCCGGCGGCTCGCTGGCGAACCTGACCGCGCTGCTCGTCGCCCGGCGCCGAGCGCTGCCGGGGGCGTGGACCGACGGGACGCCGACCGAGCTGAAACCCGTCGTCGTTTGCTCCGCCGAAAGCCATTATTGCATCACGCGAAGTGTGGCGATCATGGGGCTGGGGATGACCGCCGTCCGGCTCGTCCCAACCGACGAGCGGTTTCGGATGACCGCCGCCGCGCTCGACACCGTGCTCGACGGCTGCCGCGCGGCAGGCGAAACGCCCATCGCTGTCGTCGCCGTCGCCGGATCGACCCCGACCGGCGCGTTCGATCCGATAGGCGAGATCGCCGACGTCTGTCGGTCGCGTGGCCTCTGGCTGCACGTGGACGGCGCCCACGGCGCGTCGGTCATCCTTTCGGGCCGTTATTGCAGATTGTTGGATGGGATCGAGCGGGCGGATTCAGTGACGTGGGACCCGCACAAGATGAGGTTCCTCCCAGCGGCAACGTCGGTGCTGATCGTCCGGGACGGCCGCTGGCTGCGGGCCGCGTTCGGGCAGGACGCGCCGTACCTGTTCGCCGACGGGGGCGAGGCGGAATCGCCGAACATCGGCGAGATGACGCTGCAATGCACCCGGCCGTGGGATTCGCTGAAACTCTGGGCCGGTCTGCGGCTCCACGGCGCTGACGCCATCGGCCGGATCATCGACCAGTGTGCCGAGATGACGCAAGAACTCGCCGCAATGCTCCGGGCGACGGGCGTGTTCGAGCCGCTGCACGAGCCGGACCTGAACATCCTTTGCTTCCGCTGGGCGCCGCCCGATCAGCGCGACGAGGCCGACGGTTCGTCCGAGCGGTCGTGGTTAGATCAACAGAACCTTGCGCTTCGCACCCGACTCAACGCATCGGGCCACGGCTGGCTGACGACGACGGTGCTTCGCGGCAAACGGGCGATTCGGGCCGTCGTCATCAACCCGGCGACCGACCGGGCCGCGCTGGATCGGCTCGTTGCGGCGCTTGTGTCGCTGGCGCCGGCGTCAAACCCAGAGGGCGTGGACCCACAGGTGCAGCCGGTAGAATCGCTCGGAAACCGGTAGCCCGACCAGAAGCGGATAATAAAAAATCATCCAGCTAACCGTCAGCGCAATCAGTCCGGCGACGATCAGCCGCCGGTCGCGCCAACCGAGGTCGGCCGCACCGCGACGGTGCCAAAGTCCGTTCAGCATCGCTGCCGCCGCCAAACAGGCGAACGGGATCGTGTCGAGCATGTAGTGCATGAAGACGAGGCCGCGCGGCTGCAAACCCCAGATCAGCCACAGACCGAGGCCCAGCCCCGACAACATCGCCCAGCGCGGATCGGCGTCACGCCGGGCGAGCCAGCCCGCGTAGAGCAGCACCGGGACGGCCGTCCACCACAGCACCGCGTTGCCGACGGCCCAGATCCCGGCGACTTGTGCGTCGGGCAGCGAGGCGAAGAAATACCACGTCGGTCGCAGCATCAGCGGCCAACTCCACCACGGCGAGCCGTACGGGTGAACCGACGCTTCGTGTGAGTGATACCGATACATCTCGCGCTGCAAAACGAACAC
>JBBSVG010000165.1:0-6356 GCA_038233775.1 Bacteroidota bacterium
GCAGCGCGCCGACGACGATCAAGCGGCCGGTGTTGCGCGGTCGCATCAGCTCCAGCGCGGCGCGACTGACCAGCCACGATGAGCGGAGATTAACGGCGATCAGGCTGTCGAACTGCTCGGCCGTCGTCTCGACCAGGCTTGGGTACATCTGAAACCCGCCGACCGTGTGAACGACGCCGTGCAGTCCGCCGAACCGGGCGACGACGGCGCGCATCAGCTCGCGCACGGATGCTTCATCGCCGACGTTCGTCTCAACGGCCACGACCCGGTCACGCACGCCGTCGTCCTCCTCGATCAGGTCGCGGTGCAGCGCCTCCCACGAACTGTGGTCGCCGAACGTCGTCAGCACGACTCGGGCGCCAGCGGCGAGACAGGTGCGAACGACGGCTTGGCCGAGTCCGCCGGTGCCGCCGGTAACGAGCACGACCCGTTGCTTGAGCGAGGGGAGAGAGGGTTGCATGGTGACGGCTCCAGGAAGGGAAAAGGGTCGGGCTGAAGATACGGGACCAGCGCGGGAAACCGCCCGGTCGAGGCTGGCCCCATGCTTGCGGCGACCGGCATTAATCCCCGTGGCGCACCGCGTCATCCTTGTGTTTGGTCAGGTTGAGGGAACTGCTTTGCGCCATTTTGCCAGCCTCCGCTATCGTTTGCTCGCCGCGTCGGTGGCGACTTTTGCCCTCGCGTCCTGCGCTGGCGGCGACGCTTCCCGCACCGCTTCCGCGCCGGTGGCGCCGTTCGTTCGCAACGAGCCGAAGGAGGTGCAGGAGCTGTTCAGCTACCGCGAGGACCGGCCGCCGGCCATCTCCGGCGCAATGAACGGGACGCCGACCCGGACCGTGCTTCGCCACGCCCGCGCCCTGTTCCGCGCCCACGGCTACACGGTGGCTGATTATGACGAGGATCGCGTCGAGCTGATCACGACCTATCAGCCTGCCGAGCCGGGGCTGTACCGGATCGCCCACGGCAAGCAGCCGCAAGATGTCAATTATCGGCTCGAACTCGTCCACAGCCGCTACGTCAGCGAGCCGATCTACACGATCACGATCCGGTTCGAGTCGCACGACGCGCCGAACGCGCAGATCATCAGCACCGGGGCGCGCGAGCTGTCGCTGATGAATGAGCTGCGAAACGAGTTCGGTCTGGCCGCGTTGCCGCTGCCGCGCACCAATCTGCCCGAACGCGGCGCCGTTGCTGGCGGGGCGATGAACTGGGACGATCTCGACTCGCTCCGTGCCGTCACGCACCGGCTCGATTCGGCGCTGGCTCGGTAGGCTGTCGCTCTGTCAGATGCCAAACGAGGCGCTGCTGTTCTGCGGAACGGCGGCGCCTCGTCGCGTTCGCCGTCGGCGTAGGGGAACAGCGGGCGGCGGTTTGGTCGTTTAGCCCGGCGAACGCGCCCGCTGTCCGCTCGCACCGGGCGTTCGCCTCCGATCCCTTTCTGATCCCACACCCTATGGCTCCCCGCACGTCCGCCGCATCCGAAACCGACGCCCCGAAGGCCAAGTCTGCCAAGCCGAAAGTCGCCGCGAAACCGAAGGTCGAGTCCGAACCGAAGGCTGCCGCGAAGAAGACCGAACCGAAGTTGAAAGCGGCTGCGAAGGCCGATTCCAAACCGAAGGCGCCAGCCGCGCCCGAGCCGCCGGTCCAGGAATTCGAGCCGAGCGAGGTGATCGAGGAAGCGATTGAAGACGTGGTTCACCCGGCGCAGCTCATCGGTCAGCCCATCGTCGGCGACGTGAACGACGACGGCAAGGCCGAGGTGCTGTTCTCGCTGCTGGCGCCGTACAACGAGTCCGTCAGCCTGATCGGCTCGTTCACCGACTGGTTGCCGGTCCCGATGGAGAAGGGCGAGGATGGCTATTGGACGACCATCGTCACGCTGCCGGACGGGACGTATCACTACAAGTTCCGCGTCCGCAGCCTGTCGTTCTTCGCGGAAGGGCAGGACAAGGACATCGCCGACCCGAGGGCCAAGCGGGTCGATCCGATGATGGGCGAGAGCGCCATGTTCATCCTCGACGGCGGACGGGACGTGACCAACGCCTACGACTGGCAGCACGACCAATCGTTCTTGCCGCCGGACCACGAACTCGTCATCTACGAACTCCACGTCGGCGACTTCTCCGGCGGCGAGGGCGACGAGGCCGACGATTCGGGCCGCTCGAAAGGTCGGTTTCAGGACGTGATCGACAAGATCGATTATCTGGTCGGGTTGGGCATCAACGCGGTGCAACTGATGCCAGTCTCGGAGTTCGCTGGCGACGTGTCGTGGGGCTACTCGGTCCGACATTACTTCGCCCCGGAATCGGCCTACGGCACGCCGCAGGACCTGAAGTCGCTGATCGACACGCTTCACGGCCACGGGATTCGCGTCATTCTGGATGTCGTCTATAACCACACCGACAGCGAATCGCCGATCTCGCAGATCGATTACACCTACTGGTTTCACCGCGAGTCGCCGGACGGGCCGTGGACGTGGGGACCGAAGTTCAACCAGGAGTTCTTCGACGAGCAGCGCGGCGTGTTCCCGGCGCGGGAGTTCTTGAAGCAGCACATCGAGTACATGGTCCACGAGTACCACATCGACGGCATTCGCATCGACGCGGTCAAGCAGATCAACAACCACGACCTGTTGCGCGAGATCAACCAGACGGCCAAGCAGGCGGCCAACCCGCGCCCGTTCTACTCGATTGCCGAGCGGATTCCCGACGACCCGGCGCTGGTCGGTCCGACCGGCGTGCTCGACGCCGTCTGGCGCGACCGGTTCCTGCATCAACTCCGGGCCGACGTGCTCTTGGGCGAGTATCAAGGCTCGCAGCCGAACGATTGGGCGCGGACCAAGAGCGCCGTCGATAGCTGCTTGGACGGTTACTCGGCGCCGATGAACCTCGTCCTCTACCTGAACAACCACGACCACCAGCGGTTGTTCTTCGAACTCGGCGTCAAGGGCATCTTCGACGACCGCGCCTTCCGCCGGGCCAAGCTCGCGGCGGTGCTGACGATGATGAGCTACGGCGTGCCGATGCTACAGATGGGCGAGGAGTTCGGCGAGTACAGCGAAAAAACCCTCGCCCGGAACAAGCTGCACTGGCGGCTGGCTGGCGAGCCGATGACGGCCGACCTGCTCAACTTCTACCGGGGCGTGATCCGGCTGCGCCGCGAGACGCCCGCGTTGCAGACCGGCGGCGTCTCGTTCGTCCTCGACGATCCCGAGCGGCGGTTGCTCGGCTGGGTCCGGCCGTCGCCGGGCGCGGGGCCGTCGGTGCTCGTGGTGGCGAACTTCTCGGAACAGTATCACGGCTTCGAGATCGGCAACCTGCCCGATGGACCGGCCCGCGAGTACCTGTTCGGCTACGACACGGCGATTCAGGGCGGCGTCCTGCGCGACACGCTGGCCGAGAGCGAGGCGAAGATTTATCTGCTGCCGGGGTAAGCTGTCCGTTGTCGCTGTGAAACCGGGTGCGGGGCGTCGCCAATACGGGCTCGCTCCGCACCCGTCGTTTTCCCGCCGTACCTTTGAGCACGCATTCTCCGCTTGACGCTCACCGCTTAACCCGCGCGGCCCATGACTGTTCACCCGCTCTGGCCGGACCTGGAAGAAGTCGTTCGCTCCAGGGACTTCGCCTCGTTGCGGGATATTCTGCTCGATTGGGAGCCGGGCGATCTGGCCGAACTGCTCACCGAGCTGCCCGACGAAGATCAGGTCGTCACGTTCCGCATCCTGCCGCGCAAGCTCGCCACGGCGACGTTCGAGTATCTCGATATCGACGCGCAGGAGCGGCTTTTAAAGGCGATGGGGCAGGAGGAAACGGCCGCCATTCTCAACGAGATGGCGCCGGACGACCGGACGATGCTGCTCGAGGAGCTGCCGGCGGTCGTGACGCGGAACCTGCTGGCGATGCTCACGCCGGAGGAACGGGCCGTTGCCGTTTCGCTGCTCGGCTACCCGGAAGGGAGCATCGGACGGCGCATGACGCCGGATTATCTGGCCGTCCGGCAAGAATGGACCGTCGAGGAAGTGCTCGCGTACATCCGGCAGCACGGCAGCGAGCGCGAGACGATCAACGTCCTGTACGTCGTGACGGCCGCCGGGGCGCTGATCGACGACGTGCGGATTCGGGAGATTTTGCTCGCCCCGCCCGAGACGCGGGTGGCCGATCTGATGGACGGTCGCTTTACGTCGCTGAAGGCGACCGACGACCAGGAAACCGCCGTCGCCGTGTTTCGTCGGGAAGACCGGAACGTGCTGCCGGTGACCGACACCACCGGTAGCTTGGTCGGGATCGTCACCATCGACGACATGCTCGACGTGGCCGAGGAGGAGGCGACCGAGGACATCCAGAAGATCGGCGGCATGGAGGCGTTGGACGAGCCGTACATGCAGATCGGGTTCCTGCCGATGGTCAAGAAGCGCGGTGGCTGGCTGGTCGTCCTGTTCTTGGGCGAGATGCTGACGGCGACGGCGATGGGCTTCTTCGAGGGCGAACTGAACAAAGCGGTCGTGCTGGCGCTGTTCATCCCGCTGATCATCTCGTCCGGCGGCAACTCCGGCTCGCAGGCCGCGACGCTGGTCGTCCGGGCGTTGGCGCTGGATGAAGTCTCGCTCGCCGACTGGTGGCGCGTCTTCCGCCGCGAGCTGATGGCCGGCCTCTCGCTCGGCGCGATCCTCGGGCTGATCGGGTTTCTCCGCATCGCCGTCTGGTCGCAGTTCAGCGATATCTACGGGCCGCATTGGCTGCTGCTGGCCGAGGCCGTCGCCGCCTCGCTCGTCGGCGTGGTGCTGTGGGGGACGCTGATCGGGTCGATGCTGCCGCTCTTGCTGCGTCGGGTCGGGTTCGATCCGGCCACCTCGTCGGCCCCGTTTGTCGCGACGCTGGTCGATGTGGTCGGGTTGGTGATCTACTTCACCATCGCCGTCGTGTTTCTGCGCGGCACGCTGCTGTGAACCCGGAGCCGCCGCCATGCTGATTCCGCTGGGCGACGACAACACCGGTCGCCGGTCGCGGCCGGTCATCACGCCGCTGCTGATCGTGCTCAACGCGTTGGTGTTCCTCTACCAACTCTCGCTCGGTCCCCGGCAGGAGCGGTTCCTGATGGCGTGGGCCGTCACGCCGTACGAGATCACCCACGCCGAGGATCTGGTCGGCCGCGTCCAACTCACGCCAGCAGCCATTCCGGGTCCGACGGACATCGGGGCGCCGCCCGAGGACAACTCGCCCGTCATCGAGCACGCCGACAACCCGTTGCTGGCCGGTCCGCTGATCGGGCTGACGATTCTGAGCGCGATGTTCATGCACGGCGGCTGGCTGCACATCTTGGGGAACATGCTGTTTCTCTGGATCTTCGGCGACAACGTCGAGGACGAGATGGGGCGCGGCCGGTTTCTCGGGTTCTACCTGCTCGTCGGTCTGCTCGGCACCGTCGCGCATATTGTGTCGGGACCGAACTCGCTCTTGCCGAGTCTGGGCGCGTCGGGCGCGATTTCGGGCGTGATGGCGGCCTATTTGGTGCTCCACCCGAAGCGCAAGATTCGGATTTTCTTCATCTACCGGACCTTTCGCGTCTCGGCGGCCGTCTTCGTCGGCGGTTGGGCGCTGTTGCAGCTCATCAACGGGCTTGGGGCGCTCGCGCCGACGGCCGAAACGGGCGGCGTGGCGTACATGGCGCACCTCGGCGGGTTCGCCGCCGGACTCGTGCTCGTCTGGATCTTTCGTCTCAAGCGACCGCCCATCGGCCGGGAGAGTTATGCTTAAGCGCCGGTTTCTGATTTTTCTAACGGTTGCGCTCGCCGGTTGCGGCGGCAAAGGCACACCGACCCATGTCGATGCGGTCGTCGGCGACTCGCTCACGCCGTCGGTGGCCCGCGTTCGGCCGGGCGAGACGGCGCAACTCGCCTCCGGTCCGGCCGACACGCTCGCCCCGATTCCGCAGCTGACGACCCGACTCCGCGACGGCCAACTCATCGTCACGCTGCGCCCGGCGCCGGAGATCGACGATTCGCTGCTCGTCCTCTGGGCCGAAGACAGCTCGGGCACGCTGCTCGGCGCGTGGCGCCCGGTGATGGCGGCCGAAGGTCCGGCGGCCGTCCTGCCGCTCGATGCCCCGCCCGGCGCGCCCGTCGGCTTGCCCGATTCGGCCACGGTCGGCCGGCCGACGCTGCGGGTGATCGCCCAACCGGGGCTGGTCGGGTTGCGCGGCTACGCCCGATACGTTCGCAGCGGGCTGTGGCAGACGGGCGAACCGGGGCCGCGATGAAGCGGAGCGATTTTGCGTTCGATCTGCCGCCCGACCTGATTGCCCTGCGCCCGACGCCCGAGCGCGACGGCTCGCGGCTGATGGTGCTCGACCGCGCCGCC
>JBBSVG010000166.1:0-6328 GCA_038233775.1 Bacteroidota bacterium
GCCCCGGTGTCCGCTCGACATCGGGGTTGTTGCGTTCTATGCGCCGGGACCGGTCGTCGCAAGCCGGTGGACGAGCAGCACGAGCAACGTCACCGGGATGGCGACGATGGCAATCAGCAGTGCGAGCAGCAGCAGCAGGAAGGCATAATCACCCGCCGTCGCCTGTCGGTCGCCGTGCTCGATCCGTTCGAGCAGCCGCAGGTTGCGCCGGTTCGACTTGAACGCGAGGTCGAACGCATCACCGAGAATCGGGACGATGCCGACGAGCGAATCGAGCGCGACGTTGCCCAGCATCCTGACGAGCACGACCTTCGGCGCGCCGCGACGAACCGCTTGGAGCAAGATCAATCCGCTCGTCAACCCGCCAGCCAGATCGCCCAAACCGGGCAAAAACAAGCCGACGAGCCCGTCCAGCCCGACCCGCATTCGGGTGCCGGGGATTGGAACAAGCTCGTCGAGCAGGTGCGTCATTGTGCGGATGAACCGGTCGCTGCCCGGTCCGTCCGTCGGCGCGGGGTTAGATTCGGCTTTCACGCACGTCGGTCTCGAGGATCTGCGAGCCGCGCCGGACGACATGGGCGTCCTCGACCGTCACGTTCTCGTTCGGGTGTTCCTGTTGCAACGAGTACTTCTCGACTTCGTTGGAGATGTACTTGATGACCATCGCGATCACGCCCAGATCGTCCAACCAGCCGACAAGCGGGATGAAGTCGGGGACGATGTCGAACGGCATGATGAAGTACAGCAGCGCTCCGGCGATGAGCGACTTCTTCACCGTCGAGACGGTCGGGTCGAGGAAGAACTGATACAGCGTCTTGGCCTTTTCGCCCAGTTCAGAGCCTTGCACCTTGTCGTACACGTCGCTGAACTTGGCTTTGATCTTCCGCTGCGACTCGGGGCTCTGCGCCTTGCGGACCCAATCGCTGTTTTTGAAATCTTCCAGCGTGCTGAACAGCTTGTCGCCCAGACCCTTGTCGGCGGCGGTGCGCGGTGCGGAGGTGGTGTCGGCGGTCGGGGTGTCGGTGGCGTCGCCCATGGCGGCGCTCTTGTCGAAGGTGTCGGCCATCGTGGTGCGTCCTTCTTGACTGAACGGGATCGCCGGGCGCGGCTGCGACCGGGGCGAATGGATAATGAAGTGCCTGTTGCGGCGTGCTCGGACAACGGCGACGGCGGCCTGTTCGTGCCCGAACGAACTGTGTCGCAGCGACCGTAGCGGATCGGGGCGAACCGTAGCGATTCGAGACGGTCGGGGCGAAAAATCACCGGTCACAGATCGTGCAAAACCGCTTCCAGCGCCCGTCTGGGGCCGTTTGGGCCGCACCGTGGGACGATTCGGGCCGCGCGTCTCAGCGGGCACAGCGCTTGACAAGGGAGAGGGCAGCCAAGCGATGCTGTTCGGCTGCTGAACGCCTCAACCGAAAGCCCGTCTCGCCATGCAGATCTTGGTCGTCGAACACCACCCGAACGTTCGGGCACTGTTGGGCGAGGTGCTGACGTTTGCCGGACATAGCTGTGTCGCGGTGGCCGACGGATCGGCCGCGCTGCGGGCCATCGACGCCGGGACGGTTGACATCGTGCTGACCGATCTTGAACTTCGTGTCACCGATGCGCTGCTCTGCGACGGCGTCATGCTGGCCCAGTTGATTCGCCGCCGGACGCCCGATCTGCCGATCCTCTGCTTGGCCCACGACCCGGACGATAACCGGCTGACCGCTCACCCGACCCTGTTCGACGCCGTGCTCGCCAAACCGTGTTCGCTGACCACGCTCTGCGCCGCCTTCGAGACGCACGCCACCGCCACCAGCCTCGCCGCATGACGCCCTGATCTCTCTGCCGCCCCGATTCGCTGCGGGCGGCCTCTCACTCTCGGCGGGGCCTCGGCCCTTCCAGATGCACGACGGCCGGAGCCTCGGGGGTGGCTTCCGGCCGTCGTGTTTTTTTGCTATTCGCGCGGCAGCCGCCTCGCACCCGTCAACCGCCGCGTTCCCGCGTGCGACTGGCTTGACGGGCGGCGCTGCGTGCCCGCTCAGCCGACCGGTTCGCCGCGGCCGCCGCTTATCTTGCCGCTCCGTTCGCCCACTCGACCCTCGCGCCGGTGACATTTCTTGAGGCAATGCGGGCGGCGCTCACGTTTCGCAAGACAGTCCTCACCAGGCGACCGGGCGGAATCCCGCTGTGATTGGAGTGATATCAACTGTACGAAATCGAAGTGCAAGCTATCCGTTCGTCCTGTCGGCGTAGCCGCCTACGGTCGCTTGTCGAAGGATGACAGCGGTGGCTCCGTTCATGGATTCGACAGGCTCACCACGAACGGAGAAAAACGGTCTTTGCACACCGGTTTTCGCTACTTGATATGAGGTGCGGAAACGACAACTGGGAAGCGCTACTCGACTACGACC
The DNA here is from genome assembly GCA_038233775.1 of Bacteroidota bacterium. GTDB lineage: Bacteria > Bacteroidota > JBBSVG01 > JBBSVG01 > JBBSVG01 > JBBSVG01. The sequence continues at coordinate 2,400 of JBBSVG010000166.1, forward strand.
CACCAGTGGCGTTCGAGGCATCGCTGCTGAACCCTGACACTACCCTTTGGCGCCGTGTCTCATTCCTGAGGTGCAGTCCAACCGGGCGATCTCGCCGGAAGCGCTCGGGTCGTCCTGATATCAATGCTTGAAAATCGTCGTGCAAGGTTGATCGACTTTCGTGGTGAGCGTGAGGGGTTAGCAGGACGCCACCGCAGAATCCATGAACGGAGCCACCGCGACCGCAGCCAGCGCTGTTGTCCTTCGACGATCTCAGGACGACGGAGACTTTGCCATTCCATTTCGTGGATCGGGTCTGATGGGTGAACTTTGGCTGCCGCTTGACAACGGCGCCGCGAATCCGCACCTTATACGTCCAATCTCTCGCTCCTGGCCCCGCGCCGCACTCATCTTGCTGTTTTAACCGAAATTCTCATGTCTCGCACCGCGCTTGTGCTCGGGGCCAGCGGCCTCATCGGTGGTCATTTGCTGGACCGCCTGCTCGACGAATCGGCCTACGATCACGTCACCACGCTTGGTCGCCGACCGCTGGGTCGCTCGCACCCGAAGCTGACCGACGCCGTCGTCGATTTCGACCGACTCGCGGGCGATGCGTCGCGGTTCGAAGACGTGGACGATCTGTTCTGCTGCCTCGGGACGACGCGCAAGGCAGCGGGTTCGGACGAGGCGTTTCGTCGGGTCGATTTCACGATCCCGCTCGATGCCGCTCGGCTGGCTGCCGAGCGCGGCGTTCGGCAGGTGCTCGTCGTCTCCAGCCTCGGGGCCGATCCCGCCGCCTCGACGTTGTATCTGCGGACCAAAGGCGAACTCGAAGCGCGGCTGCGGGTCTTTCCGCTGGAGCGGTTGCAGATCTTCCGCCCGTCGCTGCTGACCGGCGAGCGGACCGAGGCGCGCTCGGGCGAGGCGCTGGCCGAAAAGGTGCTGGGCGTGCTGTCGTTCGCGCTGCGCGGTCCGCTGGCGAAGCTGAAACCCATCGCGGCCGAGATGGTCGCCGCCGCGATGGTTCAGGTCGCCCTCGGTCCGCTCGACGGGACGAACGTGTTCGAGTCGGAACAGATTCGCGCCCAAGCCGAAGCGCTGGTGCCGAGCGAGGTTCAGCGGTAGTTCGTGTACTGCGAGGCGAACTCGAAATCGGCCTCGCGAATCGCCTGCTGAACCGCCTGGAGGTCGTCCTTGCTCTTGGCGGTGATACGGACAATGTCGTCCATGATCGCCGCTTGGACCTTTAAGCCGCTCTTTTTGATCAGATCGGTCACCTTCTTCGAGTTCTCCTTGTCAATGCCCGACTGGAGCGTGACGGTCTGCCGGACCGTGCCGCCGCCGGCCGACTCGACCTTGCCGTACTTCAGCGCCTTGATCGAGACGCCGCGCTTGATCAGCTTGGCTTGGACGACATCGACGACGGCCTGCAACTGATACTCGGTGTCGCCAGTCAAGGCCAGCGTTTTGTCTTTCGAGTTCAGCTCGACCGACGCCTTCGAGCCGCGAAAGTCGTAGCGCTGGGCGATCTCTTTCTTCGCCTGCTCGATGGCATTGACCGCTTCCTGCATGTCGATCTGCGAGACGATATCGAACGAGTACGTGTCCGCCATAATAGAGCGATTCCGGTTCGGTTGAGGGGAAACAGGGGTCTGCCGACTGAAACCATCAGCGACAGCTGCTGCGGTTCAGTCGCGCCGGGCGAGTCGGGCCGTCAGCAGGGCGCGCAGGACCGGCAGATCGTCGGTTCGGTAGAACGGGACTTCATAAATCGCGTCGAGCTTCTTGTCGCCGATGATCCGTTTGACCGGCTTCATCTCGGCGATCATGTCCTGATGCTCGCCGCTCTCGACGTTGTCCTCGGCCCGAAGCACCTCGCGCCCGGTCAGGTCGAGCGCGGCCACGATCCGGTCGCCGTGCGGGACGAAGGTGCAGACCGTCTTGCCGCCGCTGTCGGCCACGGCCCGGTAGCCCCAGGCACGGGCGGTTTCATCCCACGACCAATCGCAGCGGACGCCTGCTTCGTGGGCAATCTCGACCGTCGCCGACCACAGCGGCCGGTGCGCGCCCAGCCGTTCGGCCAGCGTCGCATCGGTCGGCTGCTCGGTCGGGTCGTTGAACAAGCTCTGGTGGAGCATCGGGCACCTCACTGTCGGGAAAAGGGGATTGGTCGGGTAAGGTAGCGCCGACCGGGACAAAACACACCGCCGGCCCAGACGATTCACCGGAGCGCATGACCGACGACGAACTGGAGCGCTGGACCGAGCAGGCCGCCGACTTGTGGCAAACCGACGGCGCCCGCGCTCCGATCCGCTTCCGCGCCCGGTTTCCCAACTTGGCGGCGACCGACGCGGCGCTGGCCCTCGATCTCGGCCTCGGCCGGACGAAAGCGCCTGGTCGTGTTCCGCTGGCCGGGCGCGGTTGGTGGGCGGTCGAACCGCTCGAGCAAGCGTCGCCGTGGCCGCTGGCCGCTTATCACGCCGAGATGCTGCTTGGTTCAGCGTTCACCGGCCGCGTGCTCGAGATCGGTGCAGCCTGCGGGGCCGACACGCTGGCACTCGCCGCCCGACTTGGTCCCGCCGCCGACCGATTGACCGCGCTCGAACCCGATCCTGTTCGCTGCCGCTTGCTCGCGCACAACCTCCGCCTCGCCGGGTTCGATGCCACGGCCGATCCGCGTCCGGTTGAGCAGTTGAGCGAGGCCGATTGGTCGGCTGCCGGGGCCGTTTGGGCCGATCCCGCCCGGCGCTCAGGCGGACGCCGGACGCTCGATCCGGCCGACTTTCAGCCGCCGCTTGGTCCGCTCGTCGCTCGGTTGCGGTCGGTGCCTCGGGCCGCGATCAAGCTCGCCCCGGCGCTCGATCCGGCCGCGCTTGGGCTGGGCGACGGCTGGACGGCCGAGTGGCTGTCCTATCGCGGCGAGTGCCGCGAACTCGTCTGCCGACGCGGGCTCGACCGGACTGACCCCGTCGCCGCGACCCGGCTCGAACTCGACGGCGGGTTCGGCGTGTTGCCGTCTCAAGCCGACGAAACCGTCCGCAGCATCCCAATTCCGTCTCTGCCCGATCTGCCGACCGACGCGGCGCTCGTCGCCCGGACGCTGACCGGCCAAGCGCGAGTGCTGCGGGTTGGTGCGCTGCCTGAGCCGGGCGAGGCGGTGTTCGAACCCGATCCCGCGCTGATCCGGGCCGGGCTGCTGATGCTCGTCGGCGAGGCGCACGGGCTGCGGCTGATCGACGGCCAGATCGCGTATCTGATCGGCTCGGCCGATACGACGAGTCCGTGGCTGTCGCGGCCGTATGTCGTCGCCGAGACGATGCCGTGGCACGAGAAACGGGTCAAGGCCCGACTTCGGCAGCTTGGCGTCGGTCGGTTGACGGTCAAGAAACGCGGCTTCCCGCTCTTGCCCGAGGTTGTTCTGTCGAAGCTCGACCCTCGCGGCGACCGTGCCGCCACGCTCATCCTCACCCGTCGCGGCGACGACCATTTGGCCTTTCTCTGCGACCTTTTGCCATGATGATGACGATCTCAAGACGCTGGGCGCCGCTGCTGTTCGTGTTCCTGACGGCGTGCGGCGGCGGTCCGGCGAAGAAGCGGTTGGTGATTTACTCGCCGCACGGCAAGGAGTTGCTCGACGCCTACGAGCACGCGTTCGAGGCGGCGCACCCCGATGTCGATGTCCAAGCGCTCGATATGGGCAGCCAAACGGTGTACGACCGGGTGCGGACCGAGGCGGCGAACCCGCAGGCGTCGCTCTGGTGGGGCGCGCCATCCACGCTGTTCGCCCAAGCGGCGCGCGAAAGCCTGCTCGTGGCCTACACGCCGACTTGGGCCGCCGCTGTTCCGGCCGACAGCCGCGACGCCGCCGGGTTCTGGTTCGGAACCTATCAGACACCCGAGGTGATCGCCTACAACACGCATCTGCTCGATTCCGCCGCCGTTCCGCGCAC
>JBBSVG010000167.1:0-6327 GCA_038233775.1 Bacteroidota bacterium
CATGTAGGTCGTGTTCTGGCAGACATCCTGTCCGAACTGCTCGTCGTGGTACGGCGCGTTCTGGTCGTAGTGGACGCCGCCGGGGTGGAAGTCGTTGTAGCCCTTGTTCCACTGCCGCTCGCCGTTGGCGGTGTTGTGGGTCGCGTAGATGAACGACGTGTAGGTGTTCGTCCCGCGATTCGGGTTGTACTGCGTGGCGCCGCCGGACATGTGGTTGATGACGATGTCGCAGATCTTCGGCACCGTGAGGGCGGCCAGCAGCGTCTTCAACTGGGCATACGAGCCGAAGCGGGTGTAGGTCGTCCCCTGCTGGTTGTACTGGCCCAGATCGTAGTGGTCGTACGGATCGTAGCCCATCGAGTAGCCACCGCCCGCGCCCTTCGACGGCGGCGGCAGCCAGATCCCGCCCTTGAAGTAGCTGTTGATCACCGACCGGTTGTTATAGACGGTCGTCCACCAGTACGTCCCCGTCTCGGCGCCACGGGGCACGTCCCAGTAGAAGCCTTGCAGCACCACATCGTTGTCGGCGCGACCGACCGACGGGGCCGCGAGCACGGCCAGTGAACCAGCCAGCAACACCCCTGCGCGAGAAGCGAGATGCGACATCGGAGACCTCGACCTGTTGGGAAAAATGAGCAGTAGATCGTCAGGCGCTAAGTGCCGACGAATTTTCGTTGGAACCGGTTCCAGTCTCAGGCCGCGAACCCGTACCCGAGAAATACGGGTCAAGTGCAGCGTTGATTGGACTTATTTCGAATAGAGCGCTCGTTGACCCGGTCGGGGGGCGGTCGCCGGGCAGGGCGACGAAATCCGGGCAGGCGTGCGGTGGGCGTCAGGCGGTACGACACGTCTCAGGCGGTGGAACCCAGGCTGCAAGGGGCGTTAGGTGATCCGGGCCGGGTGGGTTGCCCCACATCGGGAGGGATTGGCAGCGGGTGGAACTGGGAACCGCTTCCAAATTAGAACAACGGATCTGCGTTGTCAAGTGAGATCGTAATTTTCTGCGAAACCGGCCTTGAAAGGGCGATTTTCCCCTGTTTTCCGCTGCCTGCCCAACCGGTCGGCGGCGGCTGGCAACCTGAACTGCGTGGAAGATCGGTGGAAGCGGTTCAAGTTGCGCGTCGGCTGGGCACTTTTCGTGGCTCGATGGCAGACTGGCCGGGCGGTTGCGGGAGAGGGGCAGAAGGGAGAGGGGCAGAACTTGAATCGGGAGAATGCGCGTGGGTGAACCGTTGAGGCGACTGGTGTCGGTGGACACGTATCGGGGCTGGGTCGATCAGATGATCGGCGCGACGGTGTTGTTCGTGCCGCGATTGCTGGCCGCGCTGATCGTGCTGACCGTGTTCTACGTCGGCTTCCGCGTGCTCAGCCGGGCGCTGCGCGGCGTGCTCAACCGGACGCACCTCGAACCGGCGATCCAGGATGTCATCCTCAAAGGCGTCAAGCTGGTCGTGTTCGGCTTCGGCATCGTCATGGCGGCCAGCCAGATCGGGATCAACATTACCTCGCTCGTCGCCGGGTTGGGCGTCGTCGGCTTGGCGCTCTCGTTCGCCGCGCAGGACACGCTGCAGAACTTCATCAGCGGCCTGACGATCTACGCCGACCGGCCGTTCCGGTTGGGCGACACGATCCGGGTGCAGGACGAATTCGGCACCGTCGAACGAATCACGCTGCGCTCGACCCGAATTCGCACGCTGAACAACACCCAGGTCATCATCCCGAACAAGGATGTGGTCAACTCGAAGATCGTCAACCACTCGATGAAGGGGCTGCTTCGGATCGAGATCAAATTCGGCATCGCCTATAAAGAGAGCATCGACGACGCGCGCAAGGCGATCCTCTCGATCATGCAAGGCGACGAGCGGATCGTGACCGAGCCGGCGCCGCACGTCGTCGTGTCGGAGTTAGCCGACTCGTCGGTCAACCTGATCCTGCGGATCTGGACTGACCAACCGCTGTCGGAGCGGCCGATCTTCTTCGACTACACCGAGCGGGTCAAGAAGGCGCTCGACCGGGCCGGGATTGAGAGTCCCTTCCCGCACCTGCAACTGTTCATCGACGAAGCCAAGGGGCTGCGCGGGCTGCTCGGTTCGGCCCGAGGCGGCGAACCAGGTGCGCCGACCGCCTGACCGGCGTTATCTTGCAGCTCTGTCCACCGAAGATGGCCTCCGCATGAAAATCGCCCACCTCGGCATCGCCGTGAAGAATCTGGCTGACGCGCTCGCGCCCTACGAAGCGCTGCTCGGCGGACATGATGTTCACCGCGAAACCGTCGAGGATCAAGGCGTCGCGGTCGCGATGCTGCCGGTCGGCGAGAGCCATATTGAACTGCTCGAACCGACGCGCCCCGACTCGCCCATCGCCAAGTTCCTCGCTTCGCGCGGCGAAGGGCTGCACCACGTCTGCTTTGAAGTGGATGATATCGAGGCTGAACTCGCCCGGTTGAAAGCGTCCGGGGTGCGGTTGATCGACCAACTGCCGCGAGCGGGCGCGAACGGCTGCCGGGTTGCGTTCATTCACCCGAAAAGCACCAGCGGCGTGCTGATCGAGCTGTCGCAACCGATGACGAGCCGGGATTGACGATGGACACGCGCACCGAAAAAGACTCGCTCGGCGAGATGCCGGTTCCGACCGACGCCTACTACGGCGCTCAGACGGCCCGCGCCGTGGCGAACTTCCCGATCTCCGGTCTGCGACAGCGGCCGGCGATGCTCGACGCGTTGCTGCACATCAAACGGGCGGCGGCCCAAACCAACCTCGCGCTCGACGTGCTGGATTCGGAGCGTTCCGACGCCATCGTTCGGGCCGCCGACGAGATTTTAGGCGGCGCCCTGCGCGACCAATTCGTCGTCGATGTGTACCAAGCGGGCGCGGGCACGTCGCTGCACATGAACGTCAACGAGGTGCTGGCGAACCGGGCCAACGAGCTGCTCGGCCGGCCGACGCGCGGCTGCTACGAACCGGTTCACCCGAACGATCACGTCAACTTCGGCCAATCGACCAACGACGTCATCCCGACCGCGATCCGGCTCGCCGCGCTGATGGGCACGGCTGACTTGCTCCCGGCGCTCGACGGGCTGGTTTCGGCGCTTCGCGACCAAGCGGCAGCGTTCGACGACGTGATCAAGAGCGGTCGAACGCACTTGCAGGACGCGGTCCCGATCCGGCTCGGGCAGGAGTTCGGCGCCTACGCGGCCAACGTCGCGGCGCATCGGGACGCGGTCGAGGCGACGCGCGACGGGCTGCGGCGACTCGGTCTGGGCGGCTCGGCCGTCGGCACCGGGCTGAACACGGCGGTCGGCTACCGCGAACAGGTCGCGGCCGAGTTGAACCGCGCCCTCGGCGAGCGGGTGGGCGTCGAACTGGTGCCAGCCGACGATTATTTCGAAGCGATGCAGTCGCTCCGCCCGGCGGTCGCGCTCAGCGGCGCGCTGCGGAATCTGGCGCTCGATCTCGGCCGAATCGCCAACGATTTCCGCCTGCTCGCCTCGGGTCCGACGACCGGATTCGCCGAATTGATCTTGCCAGCGGTTCAGCCCGGCTCGTCGATCATGCCGGGCAAGGTCAACCCGGTCATGGCCGAGATGCTGAACATGGTCTGCTACGCCGTCATCGGCCACGATGCGACCGTCGCCGGGTGCGCGGGGGCGGGGCAGATGGAGCTGAACGTGATGATGCCCGCGCTGGCCTATCACCTGACCGAGTCGCTGACGATCCTGACCAACGCGGTCGTCGCGTTCACCGACAAATGCGTGCGCGGACTCGACGCCGACCGAACCCGCGCCCGGCGCTACGCCGAAGGCAGCCTCGGCCTCGCGACGGCGCTGAACACGCACATCGGCTACGCGAAAGCCGCCGAAGTGGCAAAAGAAGCGCTCACGACTGGCCTGACGCTGCCCGAGATCGTGCTCGCCAAAGGCTTCCTGACCGAAGCCGAACTGGCCGACGTGCTCAAATTGCGCGACATGACCGAACCCGGCATCCCCGGCTGACCCCGTTCACCCCAACCCGATTCGTCATGGCGATGACTTTCAAAGACCTGTGCGACGACGCCAAAACCCGTATCGTCGAGACGAGCGTTGACGAGTTGAACGGTCGGCTCGACGGCGCCGGGAAGGATTTCGACCTGATCGACGTGCGCGAGGAGAGCGAGTTCGCCGCCGGTCATATCCCCGGCGCCCGGCAGATCGGACGCGGCATCTTGGAGCGCGACATCGCTTCGGCCATCCCCGACACCGACCGCGAGATCGTCCTCTACTGCGGCGGCGGCAACCGCTCCGCCCTCTCGGCCGATTACCTGCAACGGATGGGTTACACCAAAGTCCGCTCGATGGCCGGCGGCTGGAAAGCGTGGACCGGGCCAAAGGAATAGCTATCAGCCGTCAGCGATCAGCTCACGGCAAGACAGCTATCAGCCGTCGGCTTTTCTTAACCCCTCCCCGACGGGGAGGTGGCGCGCAGCGCCGGTGGGGGTCGTCGTTCAGGCGGCAACCAGTTCACCCCCCCGCTCGGCTATCGCCGGCTGCCCCCCGGCGGGGGGCGGTTGGGTCTGCGAAACGTTCAAACCTCTCCGGATAACGCTCTAGCTGTCAGCTTCTTCCCGCCAGCTTCTTCCCGCCAGCTCTCTCATGGCGCCTTCAACACAAACCGGCGCCAGTCTTCGGCGAGCCGGGTCATGTACTCGGGGCGGAGTTCGGCCAGCGCGTGCGGCTGAATCTCGGCCCGCGATGGGGCTCGGGTGCGGCCGGGGATCGCGGCGAACCGCGCTTGCCAGTCGGCTGGCAGCTTCTGCACGTCCAGAACGGTGCCGTCGCCCCAGACGGCGGGTTTGGCTTTCTCGAACTGCGCCTCGGGCGACGCGAGCAGGTTCGCCGTGACCATCGCGGCGGCCTTGTGCGGCGCGTTGACCGGGATGCCCAAATAGTGCGTGTTCTGGATCGTCCCACTCTCAAACACATACGCTTTGGCGGTTTTGGGCAGCACGCCCTGTAGTACCTTGTTATCCACCTCGTCGTCGTTGTTGGACATGGAAAAATCGATCTCACCGTTGGCGAACAGGCTGTGCAGTTGCGGCACGCCGTCGGGATACGTCTCGCCGCGTCGCCAGAGAAACGGTTTGATCTCGTTCAGATACGCCCACGCTTTTTGGCTCGCCCGGTCGTAGGTCGCTTGATCGAACGGCCCGCGCAGCGAATCCGGCGGCGTGAGCGCCATGACGAGCGCCTTGATGAACGTCAGCCCGGTGAACGCGCGGTCGTAGGTGACGCGGCCGGGGTGCGCTTTGGCGTAGGCCATCAGCGCCGCAAAGGTGCGCGGCGGAACCGGCGTGCGGAGCGAATCGTAGATGATCGCCATCTGGACGTTGCCCCACGGCATCTCGTAGCCCGCGACCGGCTGCTCAAAATCGGTCGCGATGATCGGGTTCTGCCAGTCGATGAGGCGATTGTTCGGCAACCGCTCTGTCCAGGGACCATGCAGCGCATTTGTCTGGCGGAGTTGGGCGAACGTCTCGCCGTTGATCCAAACGAGGTCCATCGACCCATCCTGCGCCCCGGCCTGCCGCTCGGTCGTCAGCGTGCTGACGATGGCGGCGCCCTGCCCGTCGGTCGGCTGGAGCGTGATGTCGTAGTCGGCTTTCAGCTTCGGCGCGATGAAGCCGTCGATGTAGCGGTTGATCGCCGGATCGCCGCGCCACATCGTCCAGTACACCGTTTGGCCGCGAGCCGCTTGCTCGATCTCGGGCCACGAGGCGTGCTCGATGTCGAGTTTCGGCGTCGGTTTTTGGCCGCAGCCTATCAGAATGAGCAGCGAGAGCAGGGCGAATCGGCGCATGAGGTGGCGGTCAGACGGCGGCGGTCGGGGCGATGGCCCGGCCAGCCGGTCGGTGGATGAGGACGAGCGCAACGAGCGTCGGGACGACGAGCAACAGCGACGCGGCCGAGGCGTAGGCTTGGCTCGACGAGCCGACGTAGGAGAATACAAGCATCGGCAGCGTGACGATTCGGCCGCCGGAAACGGTGATCGATAGGCCGTACTGCGACCACGAAATCAAGAAACTGAACAGCGCGACCGTCAGCACGCCGGGCCGGAGCGCGGGCAGGACGACGGCGCGCCAGACGGTCCAGCGATCCGCCCCGAGCGTCCGGGCGACGGCTTCGTAGCGCTCGTCGAGTCCAGCGAACAGGCCGCTGAGCACCAGCGCGGCGAACGGCGCCGTCGGCAGCAGATGCGCCAGCGCGAGGCCAGGGAACGTCCCGAACAGCCCGGCTCGCAGCCAGATGAGTTGAACGCCGGTGCCGAGCGCGACCGGCGGGGCGACGGCGGGCA
>JBBSVG010000168.1:0-6306 GCA_038233775.1 Bacteroidota bacterium
ATCTCGGTCAACTTCGCCATCGGTCACCTCGTCATCGGCGGCTCGGACACGAAGAAGCCTTATGGCAAATACCTCGTGGCGATGAACAAGATGTCGAAAGGTCGGCACATCTCGGTTGGCCCGTCGCAGCCGGAGTCGAGCCAGCTCATCGACATCTCGGGTGACAAGATGCGGATGATCGCCGAGGCGTTCAGCGAGCCGGAGCCGCACTTCGCGCAGATTCTCCGGGCCGATGCCATCAAGCCCATCGAGGTCTACCCGAAGGCCGACCACTCGGGCGCCGGCACCACCTGGTCGATGCCGGAAGCCGGTGTCACCCGGACCGGGCGGACGGTCCGGGCCCGGATGATCGCCGTCCGCAGCCGGTTCATCCCGGACCACATCGAGGCCGAGGTCGGCGACACGCTCGTCGTCAGCCTGACCAACATCGAGCAGACGTCGGACATGATCCACGGCTTCGCCATCATCGAGCACAACATGAACGTGGTGATGGACCCCGGCGAGACCAAGACGGTGACGGTGGTGCTGAAGAAAACGGGTGTGTTCCCGTTCTACTGCACGAACTTCTGCTCGGCGCTGCATCAGGAGATGCAGGGGTATCTGGCCGTTCGCCCCAGAGGCACCCCGGCCCCACCCGAAGGCAGAGCGAAGTAACCGCAGCGTCCCAGCTTAATCCCTGAGGTTGAGCTGGGACGCTGCGTTGATCGTTTGTGCGCTCTATTTCCGAAATTCCCCATGCGAAACGTGCTTCCGTCGGTCGGTCGGTTCCTCGATGGGCGGCTCTCTTGGCTGTCACGGCTGCTGCTGCTGGTCGGCGTGGCGTGTCTGGTGGGCGCCGTGTTTCTGCCGCTGTGGAACGTCCGGCTGGTCGCCCCACAGTATCAAGAGGGGCTGAACCTGACCATCTACGCCTACAAGATCGAGGGCGGCAATGGCGGGCAGGATCTGGTTGAGATCAACGCGCTGAACCACTACATCGGGATGAAGGCCATCGAATCGGCCGACTTCGCCGAGATGACGTGGGTGCCGTTCATTCTCGGCGCGTTCGTGCTGCTCTCGCTGCGCGCCATCGCGTTCGGGCGGATGGGCAACGTCGTTGACCTGTTCACGATGTTCACCTATTTCGGCGTGTTTTCGCTCGGCAGCTTCTACTATAGAATGTGGTCGTACGGTCACCATCTCGACCCGAAGGCGGCCATCACGATTGAGCCGTTCACGCCGCCGATCTTCGGCCAGAACCAGATCGCCAACTTCACCGAGTGGAGTTACCCGCAGATCGGGTCGTACCTGATGCTCGGCTATGTCGTCTGCCTCCTCACCGCTGCTTGGTACTCGCGCAACCCCGCCGGACTTCAACCCAGCGGGGTTCCAGCCACCGGGATGCTGACATGACTGCCCGCTGGCTCTCAGTCGTCAGCGGTCTGATCGGGCTTGGCCTGACCGGATCGTCGTGGGCTCAATCGGCGCCCGACCGGTCGCTCCAGCGGCGGATCGCGGTGGCCCAGCCCGGCGACACGTTGCGGGTCGCGGCCGGAACCTATGCCGGTCCGCTGGTGCTCGACCGGCCGCTGACGCTCATCGGCATCGGTCTGCCGCGCATTCAGGGCGATGGACGCGGTTCGGTGGTCACGATCTCGGCCGAGGGGGTCACGCTCGACGGGTTCGAAGTCGCCGGCTCGGGGCTCGACCTGTCCAACGACGACGCGGGCGTGTTCATCACCGGCTCGGGCGCGACCGTCCGGCGTAACCACATCGTTCAGTCGCTCCACGGCATCTACGTGAAGGGGGCCGACCGGACGCGGATCGAGCGGAACCGCATCGAGGGGACCGAGACGACCCTCGTCCCGACCGCCGATGCCCTTGCTTCGGGCCACACCGGTGCGCGCTCCACCGACGGTGCGCTCTGCGAGGTGGACCTCTCGAACGCCCACCGGGGCAACGGCATCCACCTGTGGAAGTCGGTCGAGAACTTGGTCGTCGGCAACCAGCTCCGGGCGTGCCGCGACGGCATCTACTGCTCGTTCGTCAACCGCTCCCGCTTCGCCGACAACACGGCCACCGGGGTCCGCTTCGGGCTGCACTACATGTACTCCGACGACAATGTGTTCGAGGGCAACCGCTTCTCAAACAATGAGGCCGGGGCCGCCGTCATGTTCTCCAAAGGCTTGACGATCCGCGACAACCAGTTCACCGACAACACCGGCCTGCGGGGCTACGGGCTGCTGTTGCAGACCGTCGATGACTCCGATTTCGGCGGCAACCGGATGACGGGCAACACCATCGGGCTGTTTCTCGACATGGACCACAACAACCGGCTGACCGGGAACCGGGTCGAGCGGAACTACATCGGTGTGCGGCTCTCGGGCAGTTCGTTCGACAACGTGCTGTGGGCCAACACGGTCCAGGGCAATCTGCACACGGTCGAACTCGACGGCAACGGCTCGGAGAACGAGTGGTCGAAAGACGGCATCGGCAACCGGTGGGACCGGGAGGGGAACTTCGACCTGAACGGCGACGGCGTCGGTGAGTTGCCGCATCACGAGGTGGACCTGTTCGGCGGCGTGCGCCGACAGTTTCCCTGGGTGGCGCTGCTCTCGGCCTCACCGGGGGTGCAGGCGCTGCAAGCCGCGCTTCGCCGGGCACCGTTGCCGGGGGCGCCCCACATCACCGATCCCAAGCCGCTGCTGACCGTTGACGGCGCCGGGTCGGGTCGGCGCACGGGCGGTGCTGCCACCGCGATGCTGGCGGCAATCGGGGGGCTCGCCGTGGCGGTTGGCGCCCGTCGGTTCCGGAGGGCGACATGATCGAGGTTGAACAGTTGTCGAAGCGGTACGGCTCCCTGCCGGTGCTTCGGGAGGTGACGCTGACGGTCGCCTCGGGGCAGCTCACGACACTCATCGGCACCAACGGCGCCGGCAAGACGACGCTGCTCCGGGTGCTGGCTGGACTCACCGCGCCCGACGGCGGCTCGGCCCGGCTGAACGGGGTGGATGTGGTTCGGCGGCGGACCGAGGCTCAGGCACAACTGGCGTTTTTGCCGCAGGCCGTCCGCTTCCACCCGGCCCTGTCTGCCCGACAGTTGCTCCGCTTCTACGCCGATCTACGGGCCACGGAGCGACGCCGCATCGAGCCGCTGCTGGCAGAGGTCGGTCTGGAGGATGCGGCGGATCGACCCTCGGGGCAGCTCTCCGGCGGCATGGCGCAGCGGCTCGGCCTTGCGCTGATGCTCCTGCCGGACGCGCCCATCCTGCTGCTCGACGAGCCTGGCGTCTCCCTCGACCCGACCTGGCGGGCACAGATGGTGGCGTTGCTCCGGGCCGAGGCCGACCGGGGCAAGACGGTCTTCGTCACCACGCACCTGCTGGCCGAGTGGCAGCCCGTCTCCGACCGGATGCTCCGCTGCGAGGACGGGTGCATCCTCGACACCGCCCCGGCGCCCGTTCCCGCGATACTGCCGACCCCGGCGCCCACCCGAACGTCCGCCACCCCGCCCCCGTCCCGCGCGAAACCCTCCGCCATACCCGCGCTTGTGCTCTGTCGCCAGTGGCTGACGACCCGGTGCCGATGCGCTCGTTCGCCGGAGGCAGGGTGATGCCCGAGCGATGGCTCTCTGCACCGCTCGTTCGGGCCACCCGGACGTATGCCCGGCGCGAGTTGCAGACCGTGGTTCGCAACCGGTTTCTGCACGTCTTCTCGCTCATCATGGCCGGAGCGGGCACGCTGCTGGTCACCCTGTCCGGCTCGGATGGGTCGGTGCCGGTGGCGCTGCTGCAGCTCGTGCTCTACGTCGTGCCGTTGTTCGCCTTGCTGATGGGTGTCAGCGCGGCCCACGAGGAGCTGGACGAGCGGGCGTTCCTGTTCAGTCAGCCGGTGCCACGGGTAGCGGCGGTGTTCGGGCAATGGCTCGCCCTGTGGCTCGTGCTCGGGCTGGCCCAGGGACTGGCCGTGCTGCCGGGTCTGCTGACCGGTCGCTCGGTCGGCGCGCTCCTCCAGCTCTGGCTCTACGGGGTGCTGCTCGGCGGCATCTTCACCGCGTGGGGCGTGGCACTCGGCTACCGCACCAGCGACCGCGCCCGAGGCGTGATCTCGGGGCTCTTGGTCTGGTTCGGGGCGCTGGTGCTCTACGATCTGGCGGCGCTCATGCTCTCGCACGTCGGGTTCATTCAGCGGGTGCCGGAGCTGTGGGTCGCCCTGCTCATGGTCAACCCGCTCGACGCCGTGCGGCTGTCGGCGCTCACTTCGATGCAGGACGTGCCGTTCACCACGCCGGAGGGGAGTCGGCTGGTGGAGGTCTGGTTGAGCGTGCTGCCGCTCTGGCTGATCGCGCTGACCGGCTTCTGGACCGCCCTGCCGCTCTGGCTCACCAGCCGCCGACTCGACCATATCGAGGTTTAAACCCCCATGACCCTGTTGAAGCGTCTCTGGATCGCCCCGCTGATTGTGCTTGCTGCCGGGCTGTTCTTCCTCCTGCGTCGGCCGAACAGCGGAGACACCCCACCCGCATCCCCGACCCCTACGCTGGCGGCCGAGCGCAGCTTCGATGTTCGGGGCCGGGTGCGGGCCGTGGAGGGCAGCGGCCGCACGCTCACCGTCGAGCACGAGGCTATTCCCGGTTTCATGCCGGCCATGACGATGCCGTTCGAGGTCAAAAACCCCATGCAGACGCGGGGTCTCGAACCGGGCGAGGCGGTCGGGTTCCGCTTCGTGGTCGGCGCCGATTCGTCGTGGATCACCGATATCGAGCGGCTGGACGACCGCGCGGGCGTCCCGATCCATCCCGCAGCAGCGGAGGGACCGGGCTTGCAGGCGCCGAAAGCGATGGTGACGCGGGTGAAAGAAGGCGACCCGGTGCCGTCGTTCACCCTGACCGATCAGGCCGGACGGGTCGTTCGGCTGGCCGATCTCCGGGGCAAGGCGGTGCTGATGACGTTCATCTACACCCGGTGCCCGGTGCCGACGTTCTGCCCCCGGATGTCGGCGAACTTCAAAGCGTTGCAAACTCGGCTCGTCCCCGTCTTCGGCGACCGGGTTCAGTTGCTGAGCATCACGATTGACCCGGCGCACGACACGCCGGAGGTGTTCCGGGCCTACGCAATCCGGCAGGGCGCCGATCCCGACCGCTGGCGCTTCCTCACCGGTTCGCCTGAGACGCTGAGCACGGTGGCCGCCACGTTCGGTCTGTTCAGCGAGCCGGAGCTGAACGGCACGCTCAATCACAGCCTCGTCACGGCCCTGATCGGCCCCGACGGGCGGCTGGTTCAGCTCTGGCGCGGCAACGCCTGGACGCCCGACGAAGTCGCCCGGCGCACCGCCGCCCTGCTCGGTTGACGCCGACGACTGCAACCTCAACTCAAATCCTGCCCCATGAACCCGACCTCATGGCCCGGCGATGACCGGCCGCAAGCGACCCAACGGCCCGATATCCAGACCGAAGCGGATATCCGGCTCGTGGTGGACGACTTCTACACCGGGATCGAGCGCGACCCGACGCTGGGCCGCTACTTCGGGCCGCTCGACATGGCGACGCACCTGCCCCGGATGTACGCCTTCTGGTCGAATGTGCTGTTCGCGACCGGTGGCTTCAAGGGCAACCCGTTTCTGAAACACGCCGCACTCGAGGGGCTGGAGCGGGCGCATTTCATCCGCTGGCTCGACCGCTTCGAGGTCACGGTGGATGCCCATTTCGCCGGACCGACCGCCGACTTGATGAAGACCCGAGCCGCGCAGATCGCCGGCACGTTTCAGCTCCGTCTCGGGCTGCTCACCCCCGCCGACGCGGGCCTAATTCGTCTCCTCTGAGGTGCTCCTATGACCGCCCCGTACATCCTGATTCCAGACCTCGCCAGCCGGGCGCCAGACGCGTCCGGCGCCATCCGCAGCCGGGCCATCCACAGCGACGGGCAGGTCCGCGTGCTGTTGTTTCGCTTCGCGCCTGGGCAACGGCTGGCCGAGCACCACACGCCCCACGCAGCCATCATTCAGGTGCTTCAGGGGACCGCCACGCTCACGCTGGGCAGCGATACCGTCGAGGCTGAAGCCGGGACGTGGGTCCACATGACGCCCAGTCTTCGCCACAGCGTCCAGGCCCATACCGCCGTCGTGCTGCTGCTGACGGTGCTCCAGGGGTGAGGGTGGCGCATCCCGGTAAGTCGTCTCCTCTTCATGTGACGGCACTCGTCCCCTCATTCCCCCTTCGAGCCTATCCGAAAACCTCTGCCATTGCACCCCTTGACGATTGCAGGGGAACGTGTGGTTCGACCTCACATCCAGCACGGGCCAATGATCGCTCCCGTATGCCTTGCCCAA
>JBBSVG010000169.1:0-6293 GCA_038233775.1 Bacteroidota bacterium
CGTCGAGCCGACCGCGCACGTGGCTGACCAAGTGCGTCAGATGCGAATAACGTTCAAGCTGCATGAACTCCGTCACCTCGACCGTGCTAAACAGGCTGATCCGGCCGAGATCGTTGCGTCCGAGATCAACGAGCATCAGGTGTTCGGCTCGCTCCTTCTCGTCGGCGAGCAGCATCTGGCCGAGCGCGTCGTCCTCCGCTTCGGTCGCGCCGCGTCGGATCGTCCCGGCGATGGGCCGCGTCTCGACGACGCCGCGATCCACCCGCACGAGCAGTTCCGGCGAAGCACCAACGATGGCCGTGTCGCCAAGCTGTAAATAATACAGATACGGCGACGGGTTGATCGTCCGCAGCACGCGATACGCATCGAACGGATCGCCAGCGAGCGGCCGACTCAGCCGCTGCGAGAGGACGACTTGAAAGATGTCGCCGGCGCGGATGTAGTCTTTCGCCCGCTCGATCCGCGCCTCGAACTCGGGTTGCGTCTGGTTGGCCGACGGCGGCAGCACAACCTCGCCCGGCTCGGCCAGCGACAGCGGCGCGACGAGCGGCACGCGCAGCAGATCGCGCAGTCGGGTCAGCCGCGAGACCGCCTCGGTGTAGATCGAGCGCAGCCGGACGCGGTCGGTCCGGTCGATGTCGGCCGGGATCGGCGCGTGAGCGATGAGCAACAGCCGCCGCTGGACCCCGTCGAAAGCGAGCAGCGTGTCGAAGAACAGCAGGTGGATGTCCGGCACGTCGGCGCCGTCGGGATCGGGCGGACGGACCGGAACCGACGGCTCGGCCAGTTGGACCGTCTCGAAGCCGAAGTAACCGACCGCGCCCGAACTCAGTCGCGGCAACCCTTCTACCTCGACTGGCCGCAGCGCCGCCATGACTTGCTTCAGAGCGGCAAGCGGATCGCCGACCGGCGCATCGTCGGGCAAGATCGTCCGGTAACGCGGATCGATGTCCACCAGCGACCAATCGCGACCCGTCGCGGTGAACCGAACGAACGGCCGCACGCCGATGAACGAGTAGCGCGCCAGATGCTCGCCGCCCTCGACGGATTCGAGCAGACAGGCGAACGGCGCCTCGTCGCGGACCTTGAGATAGACCGACACCGGCGTTTCGGTGTCGGCCAGCAGCGAATCGGTGACCGGGACGAGCGTCGCGTCGGGCGACAGGGCGCAGCGGTCGAGGAACTGTTCAAACGTCGTCAGCATCGGGCGCAGGTTCGACCAGGGCGGAGAGTTTACCGATCAACTTCGGCACGTCATGCTGGACGAGCAGCCACAGCACGCGCAAATCGGCCTCGGTCAGCCGACCCGTCGCGGGATCGGGGCGAAAACGGCGACTGAAATCGTTCAGCGCGAGTCCGGCCGTATCGGCCGCTTTGCCATCGGCCAGCCCGAGCCGAACGGCGGCGCGGCTGATCAGATCGAGGCGGCGGACGACGGCGTCTTGGACCATCGGATCGGCCGCGAAGCCCAACCACGACAGGTCGCGGGTGTAGTCGCGCACCAACCGGGCCGAGCGGAGCATCTCAAACAGATCGAGCAGCGACACGGTCAGCCCCGCCCGGTGTTGAGAATCGTGAGCGGAAACTCGGGCGGCGGTGGCTCGTCGGGCACGACCGGTTTCGCGTCGGCCATGACCTCGGCCAACACCGCCTCGACCGCTTGGGCCACGGCCGGAACCGGGATCGCAAGCGTGCAATTCGCCTCGCCGCCCGCGTGACAACTCGGACACCGTTCGGCGGGCGGCAGCAGGATGCGGTGGCGGTTGCCGACCGGTCCCCACCGCTCGGCGGCGCGACCCGGTTCGCGGCAGAACAGCGAGACCGTCGCCACACCGAGCCCGGCGGCCAGATGCATCGGTCCGGTGCTCGCCGAGACGACGACCGACGAGACGGCGATCAGCCCCATCAGCGCCCGCAAATCGGTTCGGCCCGCTTGGACGACCGCCGCCGTGTCGCGGAACGCATGGGCAAGCGTCGCCGCCTCGTCCGGCGCGCCGGTCACGATCACATCGCCGAACCGGGCGACGAGCGGGACGAGTTGAACGTAGCGCTCCAGCGGCCAGTTGGGCGCCGAACCACCGCCGGTCGGGTGCAAAATGATCCTCGGCGTGCGCGGCGCGATGACCTTGACAACCCGCTCGGCGGTGTCCCACTCCGCTTCGGTCAGAAACAGCTCAGGTTTGAGCGCGTCGGGCGGCGTCGGGGTCGGGATGTCGAGCCCGAGGGCGCGGCCGAGGTCGAGCGTGTAATCGACCTCGTGTCGCCGACTGCGCTGCTTGTCGCGAGAAACCGGCCGCTGACCGGTCAGGAAGCCGTAGAGCTTGTGCCCGGTCATCCAGCGGCGCCCGATCCCGGCGCGAACGGTCAACCGCGCCAGCCGCTCGCTCGGCCAGATGAGCAACGAGCCGTCGAACCGGTGCGCCCGAAGCGCATCCACCTGACGACGCAACCCGTCGACGCCCGCGTCGGCCCCGGCCGCGTCGTCGGTCAGCACCGCGTCGAGGTACGGACTCGCCGTCAGCACCGGCGCCGCGTACGGGCTGACGAGCGCGGCCAGATACGCCTTCGGAAACCGTTGCCGCAGCGCCCGGATCAGCGGCGTCATCGTGACGACATCGCCGACCCGGTCGGTGCGAATCACCAGCAACCTCGGCGCACGGCCGTTCAACTCAGGATCGGGCGGGGCGATGGGCACGGAAGAGAGCGAGGAGTGAGGAATGATGAGTGATGAGCGGAAAAGCCGTCAGCTATCAGCCGTCAGCTAACGGCAAGAAACGGCAAGCGCTCGGCGGTGGCGGCTCCGTTCATGGATTTGACAAGCTCACCACGAACGGAGAGCG
Organism: Bacteroidota bacterium; assembly: GCA_038233775.1. Taxonomy (GTDB): domain Bacteria; phylum Bacteroidota; class JBBSVG01; order JBBSVG01; family JBBSVG01; genus JBBSVG01. The sequence continues at coordinate 2,841 of JBBSVG010000169.1, forward strand.
GCTCTGCAGCACGGCAAGAGCGCCGAGCCGCCGTTTCATCATTCCGCGCTCATCAGTCATCATTCCGTGTTCGCTTCCAGTCGTGCAATGAGCTGTTCGACGTAGAGCAAAGCCTCGGCAACGGTTTCGGGGCTTTCAAGGTCGATTCCGACGTCGCGCAGCGCCTCGACCGGCGCCTTCGACGATCCGGCCGCGAGCAGTTCCAAATAGCGCGGGACGAACGCTTTGCCTTCGGCTTGGTAGCGGGTGTAGCAGGCGAGGGCGACGACGAACGAGAGCGTGTAGTTGTAGCAGTAGAACGGTTTGAAGTACAGATGCCCGATGCGCGGCCAGTCGATGGCGTGCTCGGGCAGGTACTCGACCGCGTCGCCGAGCAACTCGCGGTAGAGTCCCTCCCACGCCGCGTTGACGAACGGCGCATCGACCCCGCCCGAGCGACGCACCTCGTCGTGGATCATCAGCTCGAGCCGCGAGATCGTCGATTGGCGGAAGAGCAGGTTCAGCATCGACTCGAGCTGGTGCATGATAATCGTCCGCTCGGTCGCCGGGTCGGGTCCGTCGGCCAGCGTGGCGTCGAGCAGCAACAGTTCGTTGAAGATCGAGGCGATCTCGGCCAGCACCATCGGCGGATCGCTCGACAGCGGCGGCTGCGCTTCGCTGATGTAGGTGAAGTGCAGCCCGTGGCCGAGTTCGTGGGCGAGCGTAAAGATCGCGTCGATGTCGCCGGTGTACGACTGCAACAGGTACGGGTGCAGCCCGGTTACGGGCCAGCAGAAGGCGCCGCCGCGCTTGCCCGGCCGGAGCGCCACATCGACCCAGCCGTCGCGGAAGAAATCGACCGCTCGGGCGGCGTATCCCTCGTCGAACCGGGCGATGGCCCGCTGGAGTTGCTCGACGGCGTCGCCGTAGCTGGTTTTTCCGGCCGATTCGAGGCTCGGCGGCGCGTAGAGATCGCAGATGCGGATCGGCTGTCCGGTCAGCTTCGCCTTCAAGCGATAGTAGCGCTGGAACAGATCGAACCGCGCCCGCGTCCCGTCCATCAGCGAGCGGAACACCGGTTCGGGCACCTCGTCGCCCATCAACTGCTTGGCAAGCGTCGAACTGAACCCGCGCCGGTCGGCCTCCAGCTTGTGGTCCTGCGCGACCGTGTTCAGAATAAAGGCGTACAGCTCGTTGTGCTCGCCGACCGTTTCGCGGACCGCTTGGTAGCCGCGCAGCCGAATCTCGGGGTCGGGATGATGGGCCAGCGCGTGGAGTTCGGCCTCGGTCGAGGCGGTCGAGCCGTCGGGCAGCGTCACGGCCGGGTAGCTCACCCCGCCCATGTGCTGCTCACGCAGCTTGATGAAGGCGCTGCGGCCAGTCAGCGACGCCTCGTTCAGCGCCTGCTCGACCGGTTCGCTCAGCACGTGCGCCCGCGACTCGGCCAGCCGCTCGAACACGTGGCGATAGGCGGCCAACTCGGTCGCGTCGAGCAGCGGATCGAACGCGTCGGCCGGAAGCGTTTGCAGGTCGAGAAAGAAGAACAGCGTCTCGTTGGCCGCTTGGGTGACTTTTTCGCGAACCCGGTCGTCCCACGCCTTCGCGTCGGCATCGCGCGTGTCGGCGGCGAAGCGGAGGCCGGGGAAAGCGACCAGCCGGGCCATCGTCGTCTCGAGCGTCTCGTAATCAGCTAAAGCACCGGCCAGCTCGGCCGGATCGGCAGCCAGATCGGCCAGCCGACCGCTGTATTGTTCACGAAATGATCGGGCCGCCGGACCGATGGCGTCGAGATCGGCCGCCAGCTTCGGATCGTCGAAGCCGGCGTAGAGATCGGACAGATCCCAGCTCTCCTGCAAGGTCGCGCTGGGCGACTCTAGTTCGATAGACACGAGCAACTCCTGTTCTGCTGACGTGACTGTGACGTTCAATGCGCTCAAAGTAAGACGATCCGCCGCGTTTCACAACCGGCCGAACCAAGCGACCGGCGCGACCGGTTGCACGGTCCACCGCTCGACCTTACCTTTCGCCATCCACCAACCGGAGCCGATTCCCATGAGCACCCCGACCGCCGAGTTCGACCGTTTCGCCGACATCATCCGCCGCCTTCGGGTCGAGTGCCCGTGGGATCGCGAGCAAACCCACGGCTCGCTCCGGCAGGCGCTCTTGGAGGAAACGTATGAAACCCTCGAAGCGATTGATGACGGCAATTTTAACGAACTGCGGAAGGAATTAGGCGATCTGCTGCTACAGGTCGTCTTTCATGCCGTGCTCGCCGAGGAAGCGGGTCGATTCACCCTCGCCGATGTCGTGCGCGGGATCGAGGAGAAGATGATTCGGCGCCACCCGCACATTTTCGGCGACACGTCGGCCGACACGCCGGAGGCGGTCAAGCAGAATTGGGAGCAGATCAAGCTCGCTGAGGGCGACCGAACCTCGGTGCTCGACGGCATCCCACGCGACATGCCAGCGCTCTTGCGCGCCTACCGGTTGCAGGACAAGGCGGCCAACGTCGGCTTCGACTGGCCGACGGGCGAGTCGGTCTGGGCCAAAATCGACGAGGAACTGGCCGAGGCGAAAGCCGCCGAGCAGTCGGGCGACGCGGATCGGCTGGAGGACGAATTGGGCGACCTGTTCTTCTCGCTCGTCAACCACGCCCGGCGGCTCGAGGTCAACCCCGAGAACGCGCTTCGGCGGACAAACGACAAGTTCACCCGGCGCTTTCGTTATGTCGAAACCAGCCTCGCGGCCGAGGGCAAAACGACCCGCCAAGCGACGCTGATCGAGATGGACGCCCATTGGGACGAGGCCAAACGGGCCGAACGCGCCGCCGCCGAACCGCCTGCCGCCGACTCCGCCGACGACTCCGCCGACGACTCCGCCGATCCCGCATGACCGATCCGCTAACCGCCCGACTCGCCCGCTTCCGCACGTGGGGCGCCCTCCGGTTCGAGACCGCTGCACGCGACGATCCCGAGGGTGAGCAGCCTGAAGCGATCCGGTTCGAGCTGGACCGCTGGGTCGCCGCGCTCGGGCTGCACCCAATCGGTGAGAACTGGCGTGAGATCGATGAACCCGCCGCCCGCAAAATCCTCCGCCGCATCCTGACCGAAGATCTGGCGACGACCGAGCAGCACGCCCCGGTCGGCAAGGCGCGTGCGCTCGCGACGGCGGTGCTGGCCGACTGCGGCGAGCACCGCCGGTTCTTCACCAACGGCACCTTCGAGCTTGAGCACGAATTGCTCGACTCCGGCCGCCCGACCGGTCCCATCTGGACCGCGCTCGGCCCGACCGACTACGACACCGGCCTCGTCGTCGTCTCCCCCAACCGCCTCACGCTGCTCTGGGTGTTCGACTGACCGTCAGCACAAGACTTGCTTCGAGTACTTGACAAGTACTCGCCACAGTACTATCTTCGAATCCACATCTCCATCACAGGATGAAAGCCACATGAAGACCATCGAAGTTGATGAGGAG
>JBBSVG010000170.1:0-6285 GCA_038233775.1 Bacteroidota bacterium
ACAGCGCCTTCGACCGGCTGCTGCACGACCATGTCAGCCGCGACGGCCGGGTCGATTACGCCCGCTTCCGCGCCTCGAAACCGTTCGCCGATTATCTGCGACAGCTCTCGGCAACCGATCCGGCAGCGATCACCGACCGGTCGGCGCGACTCGCGTTCTGGATCAACGCCTACAATGCGTTCACCATCGACCTGATTGACCGCAACCCCGGCGTCCGCTCGATCCGCGACGTGCCGACAGCGGGCGCCAAGGGTCCGTGGGACATTCCGTTCATCCACATCGGCGGGGCGACCTACACGCTGAACGCGGTCGAGAACGAGGTTATCCGCAAGCAGTTCACCGAGCCGCGTATTCACTTCGCCCTCGTCTGCGCGGCCCGGTCGTGTCCGCAGCTGCGAAACGAGGTGTACAGCGGGGCAAAGCTCACCCGTCAACTCGACGAACAGGCGCGGATCTTTCTCGCCAACCGAACGATCAATCGAGTCGAGTCGGCAACGAATACGCTGCTGCTCTCGCCGATTTTCGACTGGTACAAGGACGATTTTATTAAGGCAGCTGGCTCGGTCGAGCGGTTCGTCGCGCCGTATCTGCCCGCCGAGTCGCGCCCGAAGCTGATGCGAAACGAACTGGGCGTGCAATTCACGACATACGACTGGAGCCTAAACGGGTGACAGTCATCTTTCGCACATGGAACCGCTTGGCAGAATGGACCTGTTAGCCCTCGGAATCGGCGTTGGCCGATAAGGAATCCAATCTCGGTGAGGGGCGACGGCATGTCCACGGACGGCAAAGAGTCGCCGGCGGCGCGGTCCACGCGTCAGCGGTTCAAGCAGCGAGTCAACATGACCGGGCGCGAACTCGAGCGCTGGGCGGAGAACCCGTTGCACAAACTCGCCGCGCTGGAGCCCGACTCAGGCGATGAACGCGGGTTGACCAGCGGCCTCGATCTGTTGAAGAAGCTGCCGGAGTTGCGGCGCAAGAAGTCGGGCGATTGGGAAACAGCCGACTATGAACTGGCTGACCGGATCACCGAGCAGATCGACCGGTTGCAGGCGCTCGACGACGGCCAACCGCTGCGATTGACGGCCGACGCGCTCGATCTTCTGAAAGACGAACTCGGCAGCCAGCGTCGGCTCGAGGCGTTTCTGCGAAAGCTGCTTGGTCCCGACGGCGCATCGACCAACGGCAAGGTGCGGTCGATCCCCTTCACCCGACGACGGCTGGTGCTGCTCAACCTCGGCCACGACATCACCCGCGCCGATCCGGCATGACAAAGCCCGACCGGACGCGGTGTCCGGTCGGGCTTCGTTGCGGTTAGGACCACGGCCCAAGCTCAGTCTTGGGCTTCGGCGGCGGGGCTGCTGTCTTCTTTCGGCTTCCTCGTCCGGCGATAGCGGGCCCGGTCGGGTCGCCAGGCGGCGCCGCACGGGATCTCGTAGCGACGACAGAGATTGTAGATCGTCTGCCGGGTCAGGTCCAGTTCCGCAGCGGCGCGGTGGACGTTGCCGTCGACGCGGTCCATCGTCAGCCGCAGGTAAGCCGCTTCCATCGCGGCCATCGGCAGGATCGGCTGGTTCGCCAACACCCGACCGAGCGCCTTGTCGAGCGGCTCGCCCGGCTCACCGGGACCGCTGTCGGCACCGGGCGTGATCATCGTGCGCGGCACCCAGCGGGCGCCGGTCGGCGAGAGCGCCAGTTGGTTGAGCACCGCCATCAGCACCCGGTAGCGGACGTTCGGCGTCGTCGTCCGCAACACCAGCCCCTCGGCCAGCGTGCGGATGAGTCGAGCGCGAACCTCGGGGGTGGCCTGCTCGACGAGCGGCTGCAACCGTTCGAGCATCGCCCGGCGGGCCGGACCACTCATCCCACGAAGCGGCTCGCGTCCGGCCTTGTTCGAGACGACAGCCATCGCATCGAGCACTTCGGAGAGCAGCACCGTGGTGCCCTGCGGCAGCGAGTCGTCGCCGCCCTCGGCGGTGGGAACCATCGGCTCGCGGGGGACACGGGGCTTGCGCGGCGTCGGGGCGGCACCCGCGTCGGTCTTGCGTGGCCGACCGCGTTTGCGTTTAGCCACCGGCACAGCTGCCTCAGTCGGGGCAGCGTTGGGATCGAGAGGCACCTTGCGCGGTCGGCCGCGACCACGCTTGGGAACGACAACCGCATCCTCGGTGGATGCATCAGCAGCAGGTGTTTGGGGAGAACGTTTGGCCATAAGGCACCTCGAATGAGTCGAGGGGACGGGGACACATACAGGTCCGTCCCGGAAGAGCGGGGGAACACGCCGGGCGGGGGCGGCGACGCAGAGAAGTTCAGACGCGCTGGCATCGAAACGTTGAGCCGATTGAAGTTACAAGCCCTATCGGGAAAACGCAAGCTAAAACTTTGAACACCCCGCCCGCACGGCCGTCTCGATTCGGGTCGATTCGGCGGCCCGAACGGCTATTGGCGCGAGTCGGATTGGGCACGCCGCGTGCGGCCGACAGTTGATTCCGCAGGCAGTGTCTTGATTTGAGCCAATCCCCGGCGACAGCAAGGGTGCCGTAAGGTCGAACAGGAGGATGAATTTGCAAGCTTTTGCTATCGTCACGGGCGCTCGTGGTCGGCACCGACTTGGTCTGATCGCCTTGGTCGGGTTGATGGTGCTGCCCCGACTCAGCCACGGTCAACAGCTTCCGCCGTCCGGCCAGCCGCAGGTCGTCGCTGCCCCGAGCCTGACCGCCGATCTGCGTCTCGTCCCCGGCGAGGCGCTGCCGACGGTGCTCCGGCTCGAGCAGAACAGCCCAAATCCGTTCAATCCGACGACTGAGATCGCATTCGACCTCGACCGGTCGGCTTACGTCCAGATGTCGATCTATACCTTACTGGGTCGCGAACTGGCGCGTCCGCTCTCGCGACCGATGGAGCCGGGACATTACGTCCAACGCTTCACGGCCGCCAATCTGGCGAGCGGGGTGTACGTCTACCGGCTGACCGTGAGTGGGGCGTCGGGCAGCCAGACGCTCAGCCGTCGGATGATGCTGCTGCGCTGATCGGTCCGCTGCCGAATCGGTGGTTTTTCGCCAACCTATATGATCGGTCGGTCTGCCCCGACGACCGGTTTCCCATCCCTCGATATGTCGTCATGCCTCGTTGCTGCTCGCTGTTGCTGATCACCGCACTCGGCATGGGTGCCGGACGCGCAATGGCCCAGGGGACGGCCGGAACGAGCGCCGAAGCGGAACCGCGCGTCCTCGTCACGATGCCGACGGCAGGGCTGCTGATCCGCAACCAGTACGCGGCCGAGGTCCAGGCATTTCCAGGCGACGGCATTCGGGCGCGGCTACAGGTCGGACTGTGGAACCGGCTCTTGCTCGGGTTGAGCTATAGCGGCTCGGCGGTCGTCGGCGCCGATCCGCCCCGTTGGCAGGGTCCGCCTGGCGCGACAGCGCGGATTCGTCTTCTCGACGAGTCGCTCCGCCTGCCGGCGGTCGTGCTCGGGTTCGACTCGCAGGGCACCGGTGCTTGGGCGGCAGACCGATTTGCCGTCCGCTCGCCCGGCGCGTTCGTGGCCGCGAGCAAGAACTTTGCGCTGCTGGGCTTTCTGGGCGTCCACGGCGGCGCTGGCTACAGTCTGGAGCCCGACGCGAAGCACGTCAACGGCTGGCTCGGCATCGAGCAGACGCTCGGACCACTGGCCTCCGTTCTGGCCGAGTACAACCTTGCCGCCGACGACCGCACGGGTCGCTCCGGCGCGCTCGATGCGGGCGATCTGAACCTTGCCGCCCGGCTCTCGCTCGGCGCGCTGACGGCCGAGCTGTCGCTGCTTGACATCACCGGCAATCGGCCCGGCAGACCGAGTTCCAGCCGACTCATCAGGATCGAGTACGTCGCCGGATTCTGAGCCGCTGCTGTCCCCCGGCGACCCCGATGCCGTCCGCTTTTACCCCCACTCAGTTCGCCGGTCCAACGCGGCAAATGGGCACCGATCCGCCTTTTTGCGCCTCCGCACGGCACCGGCACCCGACGCTCGGCGCCCCTGTTGCCGTGGTACGCCGTTTGTCCCCTGAAACGCGCATCCATCCTGTCCGGGGCCGGGAATCATCAGCACCCGACGGCTGTCCAATCAGAAAAGAGGAGCGAGGCCATGAAGTCGCAACCGATAGGGGCAACGGTCGCACGGGGCACCCCGGAGCCGGGCCACAAGGTCGTCCGCGCCACGGGCACGCTGCTGAGCCTGATGGTCGGGGTCGGTCTCTCCGGCTGCTATACCCAACTGGCCTCGACGCAGCCTGAGCGGCGCTATGAGCCGGTGACGCAACCCACGACGACCGCACCGGTTTACGAGGATGAGACCACCGTAGCGACCGATGACGACGAGGGGGCAGATGAAGTCACCCGTCAGATCGACCCGCAGGGCAACGTGACGAAGAACTACTACTACTTCAACGGACGGAGCTACCCCCGATACAGCCGCTACTACAACTACGCCTACGGCTATCCGACCACCTGTTGGGACGACTGCAACTGGAACGGCTGGTGGGAAGATCCGTACCAGGGGCATTACCATCACGGCTTCGCGGTCATCATCAACTTCGGCGACGACTACTACGGCGGTTATCCTTATTACTACGACAGGTTCTACCCGCCGTATGACTATGGGTATGGATACGGGCGTGGGTATGGGTACGGCCATGGATATGGATACGGGCATCGGTATTACCCGTACGGTCGCTCGCCGCTCGATCCGTACTACTACCCGTCGTACCCGGCCTACTCATCGGGCGACAGCAAGCACTACGGAACGCGCAACCGGGGCACGGACCTCTCGACCGGTGACGCAGGTCGCGGCACCCGGACGCCGGTGAACGCGAACCTGCCCGGTACCTCGCCGACCCGCACTCGCGGCACCGAGACGGGCGGCACAGCCGGTCGCGGTGGCACCGACATCAACCGGCCAGCAGGTGCACCGACCTCGACGCGCAGTCCCCGCACCCGACCCGGCACGCCTGCAACCACGCCGACCGCACCGACGCCGACGGCCGAGCTGCCGACGAGCACGCCGACCCGCCCAGCCGATTCCGCCCCGACCCCACCCCGTTCGCGTCCGACAGCGGACCCGTCCACCGGTGCATCGGGTACGGCACGGGGCAGCCAGACCGGAACGCCGCAGCGAACTCGGGACGACAGTCGGAACTGGACGCCGGTCGAGCCGACGACGCCGAGCAGCCAGAGCGGTTCGGGCAGCACGACTCGCGGCACCCGGTCGAACGGGTCGAGCGGTTCAACCGACGGCAGCACGTCGGCGCCAGCCCGGTCGCCCGAGAGCGCCCCGGCACCGGCATCGCAGCCGACCCGGACGCGAGGCACCCGCTCGCAGCCGCAGCAGACGGAACGGCCGGCCGAAACGCCGCGTGAATCGAGTCAGCCAGCGCCGAGCCGCTCGTCCGACGGCGACGGTGGCGGTCGGAGTCGCGGCGGCAGCTCGACCGGCGGCTCGTCGTCCGGCAGCGGATCGTCCGGCGGATCATCATCCGGCAGCGGCTCCAGTTCACGCGGCGGTCGCAGTCGCGGCTGATCTCAACGCCCGAGTCGGCGGCGCGCTGCCGACTCGGGTTCTCCGTCCACTTCTCGCTTCCAGACGATGCGGCTTGCCACCAGACTGATCCAGGCGTTGCCCCTGTTGTTGCCCGGCGCGGCGGCGTTGCTCGGCGGCTGCTTCACCACGCTGAGTCATCCCGAAGTGACCGCCCCGGCCGGGGCAGCGACGGCGGAGCGGTGGCACATCAATTTGGCCGACAACTGCGCCTCGTGTCACACTGCCGACCGGCACATCCGCAGCGTGGCCGATTACCGTCAACTGCTGGAGCAGCCCGACCGGTCGCGGCGGTTGCTCCGCTTCGAGACGTTCCCGTGGTGGTATGACGACCGCGCCTTCGAGTCGGGTCGCTACGGCTACGGCTATCTGGACGAGCCGCAACTCGGTACGCCGGTCGGGGGCGGATCGACGCTGCCGCCGCCGTCGGCCGGGTATGCGCCGCCGCTGGGCGGGCCGGTGCCACAGATGCCGACCAACACGCCGACTCGGGGCTACGGCGGCCCGTCGGGCGGCAGCGCTCGCAGCGCCCCGACACCAGCCGCCGAGCCGGCTCGCGGCACCCGCACCGACGCACCCGCACCAGCGCCGGTTCAGACCGATACGACAACGCGATCCCGTGAGCGGGTCCGTCCCTCGGCGCCGCAGACCCCGGCCGGCTCGTCCGGCGATGGTCGCAGCCGAGGCTGATCTCCATTTCCCCTGATTCCCCA